>JAPLDV010000323.1 GCA_026391235.1 Bacteroidia bacterium
CCGCGTTTTGTATTCGGCTCCCTGCTCATATCGAAAACCAGATTTCCCCCGTTCCGGATATCTTTATGTTTCAGGTAATTCCGGGTGTAAGTCTTCCCGTTCAGGCTCGCCTTGTCGATATAAACATTCTCCGGCAGGTTATTATTTGCCTGAATGATAAACTGTTTACCGTTTTCGAAGTTCAGCGTTATCTTATCGAATAACGGAGAACCAAGTGCATACTCCGGCTGTCCGGGACAAACAGAATACATTCCCATAGCTGAGAAAACATACCAGGCCGACGTTTGCCCGTTATCCTCATCGCCGCATAAACCATCGGGATCAGGCGAATAGAATTTATTCATTACTTCACGGAGATGGAATTGAGCCTTCCAGGGCTCACCGGCATAATCATACAGATAGATGGCATGCTGAACCGGCTGATTTCCATGAGCATACTGGCCCATTTTTCCATTTACCATTTCAGTGATCTCATGAATCTCAAAACCATAATAGGAACAATCGAAAACCGGTGGAGTAGAGAATACCGAATCCAACTTGGCGACAAATGCCTTATCTCCGCCCATCAGATCAATGAGCCCTTGCGGATCCTGAAAAACCGACCAGGTATAATGCCATGAGCTTCCTTCGGTAAAGGCCCCGCCCCAGGCTTCCGGAACAAAGGGAGATTGCCAGGATCCATCAAGATTTTTGCCTCTCATGAAATTGGTTGTCTTATCGAAAAGATTACGATAATTTCCCGCCCGTAGTTTAAACCGTTCGACTTCAGCTTTTGGCCGGTTTAATTCCTGTGCCAGTTTCCAGATGGTGAAATCATCATAAGCATATTCGAGTGTACGCGCAGCATTCTCATTAACCTTCACATCGTAAGGAACATAACCGAGTTTGTTGTAGTAAGCGACACCATAACGTCCGACGGAGTGCATCGGTCCCTCATTTTCTGAATTCTTAAGGATCGCTTCGTAAAGAATGTTTATATCATAGCCTCTTATTCCTTTAATGTATGCATCGGAGATCAGCGAGGCTGAATTACTCCCTATCATGCAATTACGATGCCCCGGCGATGCCCATTCCGGCAGCCAGCCGCTCTCTTTGTAAGTATTGACGAGTCCCTCCATAACCCGGGCATTATGGTCAGGGTACACGAGAGTAAAGAAGGGAAAAACGGCCCTGAAGGTATCCCAGAAACCGTTATCGGTATACAAATAACCCGGCAGCACCTTGCCATTGTAAGGACTGTAATGCATGACCTGTCCGGCCCTGTCCAGTTCATAAAATTTCCTGGGAAACAGGAGGGTGCGATACAGAGCCGTGTAAAAGGTAACCTGCTGACGATCAGTACCGCCATCGATCCAAATGCGGTTCATCAGCTCATTCCACCAATCGGCGGCTATTTGCTTGATCTGTTCGAAATTCCGGTCGGCGATTTCTCTTTTCAGGTTTATTTCGGCTTGCTCCGGGCTGATAAAAGAGGATGCAACCTTAACCTGAATGGCTTGTCCGGCTTTTGTTTTAAAACGGATAAATGCACCGGTGTGCTCTCCTGCCGAAGTAGTTGAGGCCACCTGATTCTTTCCATCCAGAATGGTTCCGGATTCCTCGAAAGGCTGATCAAATTCCAGGATGAAGTAGTTCGCGAAATTCTCCGGAACCCCGCCTGAATTGTTCTTTGCATAACCAATGATTGTGCGTTTGTCAGGAAAGATGGTGACAGATGATCCTTTATTGAACGCATCAAGGATAATCCAGGACTGATCACTTTCGGGAAAAGTAAAACGAAACATTGCCGCACGATCAGTCGGAGTAACCTCCACACTCACATCATAATCATCCAGAAAAACAAAATAGTAGTTCGGCTTGGCGATTTCTTTGTTATGGCTGAATTTCGAAGCTCTTTTG
>JAPLDV010000357.1 GCA_026391235.1 Bacteroidia bacterium
TTATAAATGACACAGTTCTGCAGCACTTCAGTGATCGATGTTCCTTTATGTTTCGCGGCTTCGAGCAGAATTTCGGTCGAGACCTTAGGCATTGAATCGATGGTGCGGGCAAAGAAAGTGCCATTGGCGCCGATCGTGATCCCGCCTGGCTTGAATGGCTGTTCGATGGTCCCGAACGGCGATGTTTTGGTTATGGAGCCCTGTGTCGATGTCGGGGAATATTGCCCCTTGGTCAATCCATAGATACGGTTATTGAACAAAACCAGGTTGACATCTATATCCCTGCGCACCAGATGAATAAAATGGTTTCCGCCGATAGCCAGTCCGTCGCCGTCGCCCGTAATGATCCACACGCTCAGGTGTGGATTGGCGGTTTTCACCCCGCTGGCGACTGCCATTGCCCGGCCATGGATCCCGTGGAATCCGTAGGTATTCACATAATATGGAAACCTGGATGAGCAGCCGATCCCGGAAACGAACACCACATCTTCATGCTTGTATCCGATCTGTGGAAGGGCTTTCAGAACAGAACTGAGAATGGCGTGATCACCGCAGCCGGCACACCAGCGAACCATCTGGTCGCTTTTGAAATCTTCGGGTTTTAATATTTGTACGTCCATTCTTTAGTCCTCCAGGTTTTTAAGTATCGCTTCTTTCAGATCTTTTACGGTAAAAGGTAATCCCATGATCTTGTTGAATTTCCGGTATGGATACTGCGGATGCAGCATTCTCAGGTAATTGGCAAACTGACCAAGGTTAATCTCGCAAACCAATAGTTTCTTGAACCTTCCCAGAATCTCACTGGTATTGGTTGGCAGCGGATAAATATAATTGAACTGGGCGAGTGCGACTTTATGTCCTTCGCGGCGCACTTCCGTTAAAGCGGTGACCAGATGACCATAGGTACCACCCCATCCGATGATTAAAAGATCGGCATCTTCGTCCCCGACAATTTCAAGAGGCGGGATATCCCGGGTTACCAATTGGATTTTATTGTCACGGATATGGCTCATGAGTTCATGATTTTCGGGAACATAAGAAACCGTTCCGGTAATATTCATTTTCTCCAGACTTCCCAAACGATGCTCCATTCCGAGGGTACCGGGAGTAGCCCAGGTTCTTACCAGGGTTTCAGGATCCCTGGCGTATGGTTTCCAGTTTTGAGTATTGGCTGCCACTCTGGGTACCTTGATATCCGGAAAATCGTTCATATCAGGAATCTTCCATGGCTCTGATCCGTTGGCCAGGAATCCATCGGTAAGCAGGATAACGGGAGTCATGTGCTCAACAGCTATTTTACAGGCCATATAGGCATAATCGAAACAATTGGAAGGGGTTGATGCTGCGATAACCACAACCGGACTCTCCCCGTTGCGTCCATACAAAGCCTGCATGAGGTCGGATTGCTCGGTTTTGGTTGGTAGTCCGGTTGATGGACCTCCACGCTGAACATCAACAATAACCAGTGGGAGCTCAGTCATAACAGCCAAACCAATGGCTTCGCCTTTGAGGGCGAGTCCTGGTCCGGAAGTGGTTGTAACGGCCAATGAACCGGCAAAGCTGGCTCCGATGGCGGTACAGATACCGGCGATTTCATCTTCGGCCTGGAATGTTTTCACTCTCAGATCTTTACGTGCTGCAAGCTCTTCCAGAATTCCTGTGGCCGGAGTAATGGGATAGGAACCGCAAAAGAGCTGAAGATCAGCTTTTTCAGCAGCCGCCATCATTCCCCAGGCTACAGCAGCATTTCCATTGATGCTCCGGTAGGTGCCTTTTTCTATTTCAGCGGGTTTTACCTTAAAATTGGAGGTAAAGGCCTCGATGGTCTCGGCATAATAATACCCATCGTATAAAACCTTGGTGTTCGCCTCAACCAGGAGCGGTTTCTTGGCAAACTTCGTATTGAAAAAGTTTACGGCATGGTCCAGAGGCCGATCGTATAGCCAGCTGACGATGCCCAGCGCAAACATGTTTTTGCAACGAAGGATGGATTTCTGATCCAGGCCGATGTCCTTCAGGCTCTCTTTGGTCAGGTTGCTAATCGGGGCCGAAATCACCTGGATACCGGTAACATCCTCTTCATCAAATGGATCAGATTTGTATCCGGCTTTCTCAATGTTTTTGGCATCAAACTGATCGGCATCGTAGATTATGATCCCATCGGGTTTCACCCACCGGAAATTAGCTTTCAACGCTGCCGGGTTCATCGCTACCAGCACATCACAGTAATCACCAGGTGTATTGATCTGGGTATGACCAAAATGGACCTGGAAGCCGGAAACTCCGCCAACTGTTCCCTGTGGTGCCCTGATTTCTGCCGGGTAATCCGGGAAAGTGGAAACATCGTTACCGTAAAGTGCCGACGTATCGGAGAAAAGAGTGCCGGTAAGTTGCATACCGTCGCCCGAATCACCCGAAAACCGAATGGCCACTTCTTCGATTTCGATGACTTTTGCCTGTTTACTCATGACAAAGTATTTATAGTTAGGATAAGTTAGGATATTAGGGTGCAAAAGTAAGCAGATTTGTATAGGATAAAAAAGATATTTTCATAGGTTCCTTAAAAACCCAGACTGAAGAGGCTGTGGAATAATTGTCCCCTCATAGTTGATCCGATCAGTTGTGATCCACAAATATCAGATAATCAACGCTAACCCCCGGCTAAAGCCGGAGGCAACACATAAGAGCACCCCCTGATCATTTCAAAAGTCTCATATTACACAGCCTATAATGTAGTGGCAACTGATAATAGGGCATACTGGTTATGGCAGCGATTGTGGCATTTTGTCCTAACCCCTTCTTATCGTACTTTTGCCTCAAATAAATAGACAAGTATTGCGCATGGCTCTGATAAAATCAGTAAGAGGATTTACCCCGGTGATCGGAATCAACTGCTATCTGGCTGAAACAGCAGTAATTATCGGTGATGTGGTGATCGGTGACGAGTGCAGCATCTGGTTCGGTGCCGTGTTGCGCGGTGATGTTAATTCGATCCGGATCGGCAATAAAGTGAACATCCAGGATGGCGCAGTGCTCCACACCTTATATAAAAAATCAGTTGTCGAGATCGGAAATTCGGTTTCTGTGGGTCACAATGCAGTGATTCACGGGGCAAAAATCCACGATCGCGTGTTGATCGGCATTGGCGCCATCGTTCTGGATAATGCCGTAATCGGTGAGAATTCTATCATAGCAGCCGGTGCACTGGTTAAAGACTCCGCCATTGTTGAGCCCAACAGTATTTATGCGGGCGTTCCGGCAAAAAAAGTGAAGGATATAGATCCTGCACAAACCAGGGAAATGATCGATAGAATCGCCAACAACTACCTTTTCTACGCGGGATGGTATCAGGAAGATTGACCACTGACCACCAAAGGCAGACCGCCTATCTGAGAAAAGTCGTGTGGCGCCACTGTCAATTGCTCCAGCGCTCTGCTCAGTTTACCCGAATCCCCGGTGCTAAAGAACTGATAATCGACAACCGATAACCTATAACTTGAATTCAAGCCGTTCTGCTCTTCAAGCACTTTTCTCGTTTGACGCGCAACAGCCGGAGCAGGGTCTATTATCCGGATGCCGGCAGGTAGAATTTCCTGAATAACCGGAATCAGAAACGGGTAATGGGTGCATCCCAGCACCAATTGATCTATGCCCTGCTCAACCATGGGCATAAGATATTTTACTAGCAATTCCCTTGTTTCCGGTGAATCAATCATTCCATTTTCGATCAGCTCCACCAGGCCGGTACCGGCTTTCTCATGCACTTCAACAGAGTGGGTATAAAGTCTAATAGACCGCTTAAAGTGTTCACCTTTAAATGTTTGTGCTGTTGCTAATACCCCGATATGACCCGTCTTCGATTCCATGGCAGCGGGCTTGACCGCCGGCTCAACTCCAATGAAAGGAACATTAAACTCCCGGCGTAAAGTAGTAATTGCGGCTCCGGTGGCAGTATTGCAGGCAACAACAATCAGCTTGCATCCCTGATCGGTAAGGAACCTGGTTATCGCCCTTGAACGGCGGGTGATGAAACTTCTGGATTTTGTTCCGTAAGGGGCATGGGCAGAATCTGCAACATAAATAATCGATTCATCAGGAATCTCCCTGACCAGTTCGTTCCAGACACTTAGTCCGCCGATTCCGGAATCAAAAACGCCTATGGGTGCAGCTGTATCCATAAAAAAAATCCCTGCCTTTGGGGCAAGGATTTGCATATCAATACTTGAAATTTATTTGATTCCCAACTTGGCTTTCACCAGCGGCAAAATATTCAAAGATTCATCTTCCGGAATGTAAACTACTATACTAGTTTGACTTTGAGTATCAAGTATATAGGTAAATTTATTGGCCTCAGCAACCGCCTTGATCGCATTTTTTAACTTGGCTACAATCGGAGTCATCAGTTCGGTCTGCTTTTTATCCAGCTCCTGCTGGGCAACAGTAGCGAAATTCTGGATTTTGCCCTGCATGTCAACCAGTTCAGCTTCCTTAGCCGTGCGAATGAATGATGACAAAGAATCTTTCTGCTTGGTATAGGTTTCTGCTAAATTACGGTAAACAACATCCATCGATTCGTAATTTTTTTTAATCTCTGCGTCAAATTTCTCGTAGATTTTGGCGGCACTGTCACGCTCAGGCATCAACTGGAGAACTGCCTGTGTATCAATATGACCGATTTTTTGCTGAGCAAAAGAAGTAGTTCCGCTTACGAGAATGAACATCGCACAAACAATCAGAGTCAAAGGTAATTTTTTCATTTTCAAAGATTAACAGTTAATATAGAACAATCTAATAATGTGTTACTTAAAACGGAGTACAAAGATATAAATTAATTTTGAATTCCCATCTTTTTCAGCACATCATCACTTTTATCATATTTGGGATCCGTAAAAAGCATAGTCGGACCGGCAGCAACATCAAAAATAATGGAATACCCACCTTCAGCAGCCAGATCCTTAACAGCAGTAAAGATCTCATCCTGGATGGGTTTTACCAGTTCCGTGCGCTTCTTGTACAGCAACCCTTCCGGGGCAAAGTATTTCTTCTGCAATTCCTTGGCATCTTTTTCCCGCAGCATGATTTCTTCTTCACGCTTTGTTCTCATTTCTTCCGTCAGCAGTACTCGCTCCGACTGATAATCTTTATACAGTTTCTCGATATCGGCCCGCTTGCCTTCAATCTCTTTCTGCCAATCTTCGGAATACTTATCGAGTTGCTTTTGTGCTGCATCATAAGCCGGTACCCTGCCCAGAATATAATCCGTATTTACATAGGCAAACTTCTGGCTGAATCCCATCGTGACCCCGAGGATCAATAAACTTAATGTGAACAATATCTTTTTCATAATCTTTAAAATTTTCCTAATTACTTCAATTTCCGTACCAATTGTAGAGACGCAAATATGCGTCTCTACGTAATATTTTTACATTTGCGGTCCCAGCACAAAATGGAACTGACTGTGGTTTTTACCGGTTGTACCCGGGATTTCATCAAATCCATA
>JAPLDV010000270.1 GCA_026391235.1 Bacteroidia bacterium
CGGATGAACCTTTTTTCTATTTTTATCGCCGCAATGATAAATAATTGATGGCCATGATTCAAAGAATTCAAACCATTTACCTGCTGATCAGCCTGATCGCCTGGAAGCTCCTTTTTATTTTTCCGGTTATAGGTTTCACCAACGGGGCCGGCGGGGCCTGGATGCTATTATTTATAGACGGGATCAAAGAGGCTGAAAGCGGTAAAACCGTACTCAGAGCGATCCCGATGACGATTCTGCTTGTTTTGGTTGAAGCGCTGGCCCTTATCGCGGTGCGGTCCTACCGCAGGCGGGCTTTTCAATTGAGGGTCACGGTGTTCAACATGATGCTTCAGCTCCTTTCCTACGTTATCATCGCCCTATATGCCTTCCAGGGTAAATATTTTCTACATGCCACACCCGGACTGCTCATTTGGACGGCTATGCCGTTGGTTGCGGGTTTTTGCAGTTACCTTGCCTTTCGCGGGATCCGGCGGGATATCCTCCTGCTGAGGGCCCAGGACCGGCTGAGGTAAGGGATCCACCCCTGCCGGCCTCCGCCTGCCCCCTTCCGTAGAAAGAAGGGGATATGTTCGATGATCCCGATATCCAAAACCGTTACTTAAAGTATCTCCAGATGCCCTTGGTCCGTTATCTTCTCACAGTATCGGCATTTCAATGCTACCGGCCTTTTCTGAACTACATCAAAGCGAGTTGTCATCTGCTCATGATTGCTGATGCACTTAGGATTCATGCATTTGGCAATACCTGTAATCTCATCGGGTACAATAACAACCCTCTTTTCAATCACCTCATAATCACGTATGATATTAAGCTTAGCATCAGGCGCCACAAGTGATATCTTATTAAGGTCCTCATCTTTGAAGAAGATCTCGGCAACCTTTATAATAGCCTTCTTTCCCAGCTTCTTGCTTTCCAGATTGAATCCGAAGGTAACCTGCTGGTCGATCTTATTGAGGCCCAATATATTAATGACACTAAACAAGGATTGCGACGGGATATGGTCAATCACGGTGCCGTTCTTGATAGCATTGACTTTCAGTTCTTTCTTGGTTTCCATTGTTGTTGAAGTTTTACTTGACACCTAATATCTTTGAAATAATGGCCATCCGGGTGAAAACACCATTTAAAGCCTGCTGAAAGTAATATGCTTTCGGATTTGGGTCCACATCGTAATTGATTTCGTTCACACGCGGTAGCGGATGCAGCACCTTCATATTGGGTTTAGAATTAGCAAGCATCGAATTCCGAAGAATATAAACATTTTTAACTTTCTCATATTCAAGAGGATCAGAGAACCGTTCTTTTTGAACCCGCGTCATGTAAACGATGTCGGCATCATCCATATTATCGGCAAGATCTTTGTATTCATAATATTCGATCCCCTTTGTGTCGAGAAGGATCTTGTATTCCTGAGGCATTCTAAGCTCTTCAGGGGCAATAAATATGAATACGGGATTGAAGTTCGACATGGCAATCAGCAGTGAGTGAACAGTTCGGCCGTATTTCAGGTCCCCGATCATGCAGATTTTAAGATTATCAAGTCTCCCTTGGGTTTTCCGGATCGAATACATATCCAGGAGGGTCTGCGTAGGATGCTGGTGGGCTCCGTCGCCCGCATTGATTATGGGAACCGGCGAAACCTCACTGGCATATTTGGCACTTCCTTCCAGGGGATGGCGCATTACGATCAGATCACTGTAATTAGAAACAGTGAGAATAGTATCCTTCAGGGTTTCTCCTTTAGATACGCTTGTTGAAGATGAATCCGAAAAGCCGATGATACTGCCGCCCAACCGGTTTACCGCCGACTCGAAGCTGAGGCGCGTACGGGTTGAAGGTTCAAAAAACAGTGTGGCAACCACGTGTCCGTTCAGAATATTCTGAACGGGCAATTTTTCAAACTCAGCTGCCAGATCAAGGATCTGTAGCATCTCTTCCTGATTGTAATCAGTAATGGATACCAGGCTTCTGTTTTTCATAGGTAAATGTTTTATATATGTCGAAGATTGGTAAAATTAACGGAACCCGGCAGCTTCCAGCCATACATGTGCCGGATATTATTAATTTTTTATTCACAATGTATCAATTTGTGCGTCAACCAAATCAATACGCTGAAGTCGATTGATCAGCCCAATAGCAGCGCCTTTGCGAATTCTGACCAGGATTTTGCAGGTAATACCGGATTCCTGGCTGATGATTTCAGATTTCGAATCCTTGATTACCCGCATCACATCATTCATTGCAGGATATTGAAACCCGATCGTGATCACGCAATTAAATGTTTTCTCAATGATTACGGCATGATCTAAACCCTCTTTAGCTGCTGTCCTGTAAGCGTTTATCAAACCCCCAACACCTAACAGGATCCCGCCAAAGTACCGGATAACAACAATCAGGATATTGGTCAGGTGGTACGACTGAATTTGGCCCAAAATTGGCTTACCCGCTGAATTTGCAGGTTCCCCGTCATCGTTGACGCGGTAAGATGAGTCTCCCGGTCCGAGGCGATAGGCATAGCAATGGTGGCGGGCATCATGATATTCTTTTCGCAACAAAACAAGAATTTCTTTCACCTCCTCAACCGATTCCACGGGGTAAACCCTGGCAATAAAACGGCTTCCCTTATCCTTGTAAGTGCCCTCTGTTGGTTCTAATATGGTTTTATAGGTATCGCTCATGCTGCCAGCAAAGTATTAAATACTTTATGATCATCGGGAAAATTTGCAATAAGTGATTTTTGTTCCGGATAGTTGTTTATTTTTAGAAAAAAAAACGTCATGGCAACTGAACTATCAAACAAAAGTACTAAGAATGAGATTCTCGATGCGTATGAATCCTTGTTAAAGACCGTTAAGGAACAAAAGCGGGAAGTCCCGCAAAAGATTCAGGAGGAGCAGCAAAACAGGCAGGTCGTAAAGAAATCGGGAGAATTATCTAATGAACTTATTATTAAGGACATAGCAAATCAGAAGATTAATTTAAGCGCTGCACTCGACAAGCTGGCTGATTCCATGGTGGAAAAATTTCGTGAATTTTCGCAGCTCCAGGAGGCAATTACAATACAACAGGCTCAACTGAAGGAGCTTTATCAGATCAGCGTTCAGACCGAATCACTGGAAGCATTAATTGCGGCGCATAAGGATCAGAAGTCGAAGTTTGAAACCGACATGGCCACCTCCCGAAATTCGTTTGAAACGGATATGGCTACCCGGAAAGAAGCCTGGAAAGCAGAGCAGGCGTTGACTGAGAAGATCCGGAAGGAGTTGGATGAGCAGGTTAAAAAGGATCGCAAGCGTGAGGACGAAGAATACCAGTACAACCTGAAAATCACAAGGAAAAAGGAGGAGGATGCTTACACCGAGAAAAAGCAGAAACTTGAGAAGGAACTGGCAGAGAAGAAAATTACTTTTGAAAAGGAATATGCTGAGCGCGAAGCCAGGGTTCAGGCTGCTGAAAATGAACTGGCTGATCTTAGGCAACGGTCTGAGAAGTTTCCGGTTCAGTTGGAACAGGCGGTTAAGCAGGCTGAAAAAGCGCTGAAAGAGAAGTTAGACCTCGAATTCGCACACAAAGCAGAATTGGCTGCCCAAAAAGCTGATTCGGAACAAAAACTAAAAGACCAGATGATTGTATCTTTCCGGGACAAGATAAAAGAGCAGGAGCTCCTGATTCGCCAGTTGACTGAAAAAACCACTACAGCTGAATCCAGCATGAAAGAGATTGCCATCAAAGCCCTCGACACTTCAACCTTGCGCATCATCGAAGCCAAGGCGGAGGAGAATAGGTGATGAGAACGTTCTTCTCTAAAAACCGGCATTAATGCCCGGAGCTAGAAAATATTTATGAAAAAAGTATTTGTTTCAGG
>JAPLDV010000895.1 GCA_026391235.1 Bacteroidia bacterium
TCCGGAAGAGGCAAAAAAAAGCGAGGTCCTGAAAGGTTGGGATAATTGGAACAGTAAGGTTTTCCCTGGTTATATGACCACCAATAATTGGATTGATAATTTGTATTCTGCCCTGCCTGAAGGGAATGCGTTATCCGCATATTCTATTCTCAGAAAAGAATTTGAACAATCGGGATTGAAGGCCATGCTCGCCGCGTATAATAGTTTTTCGGAACCGGACAAGACAAAGTACTATTTTATTGAAACCGATATTAACAATTGGGGATATGCCCTTATGGCTGAGAACAAATTTGCAGACGCAATCGAAGTCCTGAAAATAAACACCGATAAGTTCCCCGGATCGGCAAATGCCTTTGATAGTTTAGGAGAAGCATATATGAAGGCGGGCCACAAAGAGCTTGCAATTAAGCATTATGAAAAATCGCTGCAACTCAATCCGCAAAATACAAATGCGTTGGAGCAGCTTAAGAACTTGAAAATGAATTAATTATTGTCACAAATTCAACAAGATGCGAATGAAAACAATATCCGTTATCGCTGTTTTGTGCATTTTGTCCACCCCGGTTTTGTCGCAGACCAATACACGGTCAGCGGATCTGGATAAAAAGGTTGAGGCATACCTCGATAATAATCAAAGCAACAGGCACGAGGGAAACATTCCGGAGTCGGATGGAAAGCTGCTGTACGATTTAATCGTGAAAAACGGTTACACCCGTGCTCTTGAAATCGGCACCTCCACCGGCTATTCAACCATCTGGCTGGCATGGGCCCTTAGCAAAACCGGAGGGAAATTAATCACCATCGAAATAGACGGGGATCGGTATAAAGCCGCACTCGCAAACTTCAAAAAAGCTGGTCTTTCTGATTTTATTGATGCCCGGTTGGCAAATGCCCATGACCTTGTAAAAGAATTATCAGGTCCATTTGATTATGTTTTGATGGGTCAACACCGATTACTTTAAGGCATTAGGGACTAAACTCGTTAAAGACGGAGTTTATGTGACTCACGGTGTAAGGGACGAAACCAGTGATTATGCCTCTTATTTAAAAGAGTTAAAGAACTTTGAGACCAACTTCAATACCGGTGGAGGTTTTTGTATCAGTAAAAAGAAATAATAAACAAATGGCCAGAAAACACAATCCCATTCCAATCTTTACTGTCAGTTTCGGATTATTGCTCCTGCTGGCTTCATGCCAGATAAAAATTACCCTGCTGAATCCTGTCACAGTCCCGTTTGTGCTGGATCACAATCGAATGCTGGTTGATGCAGAGATTCAAAGGAATGACAGTACCTGGCGTAAAGTACGCCTTTGGGTGGATACGGGGAACCCAACCTTTTTTATCAGTGAATCGCTGGCCCGTGACCTGGGTATCGATTTATCAGCCACTGAAGATACTGCTTTCAAAAGCCCGGGTCTCCAGGTTGCGACACCGGGATCGATACGAATCGGAGGCAAAAGAATCAGCCTTGATGGAGTGAAATCACGCGTGGTCTTTCAGCCGTTCTGGCTTTTCAGCACCATGCATAACGATGCCAACCTGCCATCCTCGGTATTGAAAAAATATAGCATCGTTTTCGATTACCCAAAAAAGCAGTTTACGATTGCTGAACCTGGGGGATCCAACCATCGTGGAACGCCATCGCCTGCAGCCATTCAACCGGAAACCGGGATTGTCCAGATTGATGCAATGATCGATGGTGACAGTTTAAGCTTCGCCCTGGATAATGGTGCTTCGTATAGCTTTATTTCTGAAGATAAACTATTGAAGTATTCGGCTTTACATCCGGATTGGCCCCGGATGACCGGAACTGCCGGATGTTCCAATATGTGGGGATGGTGGCCGGCCAATGAGCAATCGTTTCCTGTGGCCAGAATTCCTGAAATAAAGTGGGGGCAAACCTTTCTGAGTCAGGTGGGTATGGTGGGTGTTCCAAAATTCTCTCCGGATGGACCAACACTGGGAGAGTGGTATTCGGGAAAAACAGCGCATCCGGTAGATGGATTCCTCGGTCCAAATGCCTTAAAAGCTTATCGGGTTGAAATAGACTATAAAAACAGCCTGGTTTATTTCGAAAAAGGCCAGGAATCTGTTCCAAATGAAATGGATATGGTTGGCCTTTCGGTTCGCCAGCTTCAGGATAGCGCCTACCAGATAGTCGGAATTGTAAAAAAGGATGGCAAACCTGCTGTTGACGGGATTGAACAGGGTGATATCCTGATAAAAATAAATGATTTGCAAACCCGGGGTGCAACAATGGGAACCGTGGTAGATGCCCTGAGAGGAAAACCCGGTGAAACCCGGATTCTCGGGCTCGAACGGAATGGCCAGCGGATTATTGTTGAAGCAAAAGTGCAGCGTCTGTTATAACATCAATAATATGAAAAATAAAAACAAATCGAAAAATATGAAAAAAACAGTGCCGATCGCGTTAATTGCAATGCTGGTTGCTTTGCAAAGTTTATCTACAGCAAAATCATTTCCACACCAATCTGAGAATATACTTTCCATAGTTAAAGATTCCGGATACATTATTGTTGATGGAGGAAAGCTGTTTTATGAAATCGCCGTTCAGGGTGAAAATATCGTTCTGTTACATGACGGAATGGTAAACCGGGAAATTTGGGATGAACAATTCCCGGGTTCAGGCGGCAAAAATTTACTGAATAAACCGGAGAGCATTCTGTTCGATGAGGCTCATCACCGTTACCTGTTCTCGAACTATGAAACCGGCGATATTGTCCAGATTGACAGCACCGGAAAACAAAGCATTTTGGTAAAAGATAAAGGTGCGATCCAGGGTTTGGTAATTGTTGGAAATGCAGTTTATGTCGGAGCACGCAACAGCGTTCGGGGCTTTGATCTGACAACCGGTGAAATGGTTATGAACGTCGCTGTTCCAAATGTATCAAACTTAAATGATGTTACCGCTGATGATGCAGGCAATTTGTATGCATCCGATGTTTTTGGCACCAGGATTATCAAGATCAGAATCAGCGACCAATCCTGGTCGGTTTTTGTTGATGGCCAGGGCATCGCATGGCCTAACGGGATCTTCTTCGACCGGCCAAACAACAGGATACTGGTGTGTTCCTTTCGGAAAAATTCCCCGATCCAGGCGATCAACGTGTCAGATTCTACTGTATCCACCCTTGCCGAAACCACCATTTCCAATTGCGATGGAATCACCGTGGACCGATATGGAAGATGTTATGTTACCTCGTGGCCAACCAAATCGATTTACCGGTTCGACAAGAACTTTTCAAATCCTCCGGAAACTTTTCGTACCGGCACCTGCGCTGCGGCTGACATCTCCTATGACAGGGTTCATGATGCCCTTGCTATCCCATTGATGCTGGATAATAATTGGGAGATTGTTCCAATCATCCCGCCCGAAAAACAGTAATGCGCGTATAAACCAGATTCTATAACACTAACTATCAGGCCCATTCAGATGAAAAATCAAAAACTCTTTCTGGTACTAATTCCTTTGCTATTAGCTGGAAATATTAATGCTCAATTTAATAATGGAATACTGCAAGCGGGTTCACCTAAAGCTCCATATAAATGGCCTTTTGGAACACACAGTGTTTCAGTACCGTTTGAATTGGTCGGCAATCTCGTCGTAATTCCTGTGGAAATAAGTAGTGTTAAGTTAAGTTTCATTTTAGACACCGGGATGCCTATCATGGGAGGATTGATAACTAATTATCAAAAAACTTCCACACTAAATCTGAATTACTCAGGAGAGGCTCAAATTGGTGGAGCTGGAGGAGGATCTTCAAAGGCTAAAGTTGCAAACGATGTTAAATTCAAAATCGGAAACCTGGAATTCTACAATCAAACATTGGTAGTAATGCCGGAAAGTCAAACACTTTCATACTTCGAAACAGATGGAGTAATTGGCAACGAAATATTCACAAGGTTCATTGTAGATATTGATTATGACAACAAAAGAATAACATTAACGGAACCGGCAAATTATATTTTTCCAAAAGATGCTGAAGAAGTCAAAATACCATTTGAATCGGGTATACCTTTTGTAAAATGTTCAGCTACATTGGAAAGTGGTATACCCATTTCATTGGATATGGTTTTGGATTTAGGTGCTAGTCACAATTTATCATTTGTACTCGGCTCTCAAAAAAATATTGTTTTACCTGGGAAAAATTTAAAAGCAAGTACCGGCAGAAGTGTTACAAAATAAAAATGATTTGAAAACCATTTTTGAAAAGGAATATGCAGAAGTTTCAATTACAATCAAACACCAGGCAACTATAAAAACAATTTCCGTAAAACTGCGCCGATTAATTTAGATGAAAATGATTGAGGGATGGTGATTTTCTCTACTGCGCTCCTGGCGGAATCGGTAAAAATATCGTTGCCATGAACCGAAAATCAGGCTCCGTGATCTGGGAAAGCAAAGGAGATTCATTGGTTAATGGCTTCTGCTCACCCATCCTGATCGGAAACACTGGCCTGACGCAGTATGTATACCAGGATGCCGGTTCAATCCTGGCCTTGAGCACCTCTGATGGAACTGTTGCGTGGAGGTATCCGCGCACTGAACGTGCATTTCCCGGTTTTTCAAGATATGGTTTTCGCCAAGCAATAAGTTTTCGAAAAAACGAAGTAAAAATTCATTGGAAGCGTGAATATTCTTCGTGTGATTTTTGTAATTAGCTCTTAGCAAAGCATTTCGAAAATACCACGAATGCTCCGCAAACAAATCGTTCTTTACTTTAAAGCCAAATGTACGCATATATTTTATTAAAAAAATGGCTGTTGTTCGTGTGTTAGCGTTTGGTTGCCCATCATTTCTCAATATTTATTGTTATCGTTTTGTAGAAATTGGCTTTTCATGAAAAGTTCCCAACTGGGGGAAAGCCTGGAATTAAGCTTCGAAGACTCAGAATATCTTGTACTTGATCCCTATTTCGAATAGACCTTCATTGCCTTTCTGCAAATTGGTATGGTAACCCACACACACT
>JAPLDV010000252.1 GCA_026391235.1 Bacteroidia bacterium
GGATATGTATGACCGTAAAGTTTCAGCGGTAATCAAGGGCCAGTGGGTACAGGTGATAAAATGATACGGGCCGGGATTCTGTTTTGGTTTAAAAAGCTCAGGCTCCGCCATTGGCTGATCTTATGGGTATTTCTTTTTACAGGATTTGGTTTTTTACTCATCCTGCCAAACCCCTTGTTTGATGAGCCAACCAGCACGGTGGTATACGACCGCACAGGAAACCTTATCGGGGCACGCATTGCGGATGATGGCCAATGGCGTTTTTCAGCTGAGGATAGTGTTTCCGCTAAATTTAAGACCTGCATCATTGAGTTTGAAGACCGGTACTTCCGGAAGCATCCCGGGGTTAATCCTTTTTCATTGGGCCGTGCTGTTGGTTTGAATATTAAAAACCATAAAATCGTCAGCGGAGGATCAACCCTCTCGATGCAGGTAATTCGTTTGGCCAGGGGCAACAGACCCAGGAACCTGTGGCAAAAATCGATCGAAATCATTATGGCCTTAAGGCTGGAATTAACCCGGTCGAAACTGCCAAATGCTCCTTCGCTGATTTATCCAGGCAAAAACAGAAATGAGCTTCGGCAAAAGCGCGACCGTTTGCTCGCTCTTCTGGTGAAAAGGAACCGCATCGATACTTTGAATTATACACTTTCACTAGCGGAAGAGATCCCCGAAAAACCTTTTCCATTGCCCGATAATGCCAGTCATTTTACTGCCTGGATGTCGGGCAAGCGGCATGGAGAAGTTGTGAAAAGCACCCTCGATGGCCCCTACCAGGATGCCGCGCAAAGAATAGTTAATGCGCATGCTGCCAGGCTCAGTGGTAACCAGATTCACAATATGGCTGTTTTGGTTTTGAACAACCGGACGGGTGAAGTTTTGGCCTATATCGGCAATACAGGAGGCAATATCCCCGAGCACAGTCCGATGGTCGATGTGATTCGTCAGCCCAGGAGCAGCGGGAGCCTCCTGAAACCGATTTTATATGCGGCCCTGATCAACTCGGGAGAGATACTGCCCAACGCACTGGTGCCGGATATTCCGGTTACCATAAAAAACTTCACTCCTAAAAACTTTAATCAGGAATATGACGGTGCGGTTCCCGCAAAGGAAGCACTGGTACGTTCACTGAATATTCCTGCGGTCTTGATGCTTCGGGATTTCGGGCTCGACCGGTTTTATAATCTTTTAAAAGAACTGAGGATGCCCACCCTTGTTTTTCCCGCAAACCATTATGGACTGTCACTTATTTTGGGAGGTGCCGAGATAACCCTCTGGGATATATGCAGAATATACAGCGGATGGGCCAGAACCCTCATCGACTCCGAAACCCACAAGAATTCCCCGGATTATGCGCTCCGGGAGCCAATTGTCGAGTTGCAAAGCAAGCCGGCTGACTTACCCCGAAAACAACAGGGGTTAGTTAACCTTGCGTCAATCTATCTGGCGTTTGATGCCATGAGGAATGTTAAGCGGCCGGAGTCCGAAGCCGGATGGGAATCGTATATGTCGGCCTCTCCGATAGCGTATAAAACCGGAACCAGTTTTGGATTCCGGGATGCCTGGTCGGTTGGATTAACCAGGGACTACCTTGTTGGGGTTTGGGTTGGGAATGCCGATGGGGAGGGACGTCCGGGTCTCATGGGGGCTCAGGTGGCCTCACCGGTGATGTTTGATGTATTTGGAGTGTTGCCACACGGCGGGTGGTTCGAAGCGCCCTGGGAAGAATTGACAGCCATACCGGTTTGCTCCCAATCCGGCATGAGGTCATCGCCGTTTTGCGGAGAGCCCGATACGGTTTGGGCACCGGCTCAGTGTCTCGAAACCAGGGTTTGTCCGTACCATATTCAGGTTAACCTCGATGAAACGGAGCGGTATCGCATTAACAGCAAATGCTACCCCGTTTCCCGGATGAAAACTGCGTCATGGTTTGTTCTGCCGCCTACGATAGCCCGTTACTACCGGGCCAGAAACCCGTTCTATCAGGCACTTCCACCCTGGATGAAAGGCTGTCAGCCTTCTGATCAGGAAGTTCCTTTCGAGCTGATTTATCCACATCCGGGCGATAAGATCTATGTGCCGCTTGAAGGGGATTCGATTCGTGGTAAGGTTATCCTCGAAGCAACGCACCGCGATCCCGGTTCCCGGTTATACTGGTACCTTGATGAACAATACCTCGGAATCACATCAGCGATACATAAAATGACCGTTCAACCACAACCGGGGAAACACTCACTCGTTTTAGTGGATGATCTGGGTTACACACTGAATTGTACATTTGAGGTGCTTGCCGGAGTGTAGTGCATAGCTAAAGTCCCGACGTCCGTTTCTTTTTTCACAGAGGTACACAGAGAAAAGGCAAGAATTTAACTATCCCGATCTGGTCATTTACCGGAGAATCCGTTCAATCTGCATCGATGAAGTTGCCATAAACTCTTCATAAGCCAATGGTTGCCGCCGATTGATATAATACAAAAGCATTCCGGTTACAGTATAGTTCAACTCAGTTTGCCGGGCAAGCGCCTCTTCCTGATGATCATAAATGCCTTTTTGAATGCAATAATCCCAATCGTTCTGGCAAATGCGGGC
>JAPLDV010000866.1 GCA_026391235.1 Bacteroidia bacterium
AATTTCAGGGCAGGGCTTTTTTGCTACCACCTTTTCCAAAGCTGTGGGACTGGCCCGTAAAAATTCGCTATGGCCCTTGCCATTTGCCACCTCCTGCTGTGGTATTGAATTTATGGCCACCATGGGCGCACATTACGACCTGGCCCGCTTTGGTTCGGAGCGGTTAAGCTTTTCGCCCCGCCAGAGCGACCTCCTCATGGTGATGGGAACCATTGCCAAGAAAATGGGTCCGGTATTACGCGAAGTTTACATTCAGATGGCTGAACCCAAATGGGTTATTGCTGTGGGCGCCTGCGCTGCAAGCGGCGGAATCTTTGACACGTACAGCGTTTTACAAGGTATCGACCGCATCATCCCGGTGGATGTTTACGTACCGGGCTGCCCTCCCCGTCCCGAGCAAATCATTGATGGCATTATCAAGATACAGGAACTTGTTGGTAATGAGCTACTCAGAAGAAGGAATTCAAAAGAATATGATGATCTGATGAAGTTGTATAATATGGAGTAGTTTTCCTACCGGAATATGAACAAGCTAAAACGATAATCACTTTTTCTTAAATACAGGATTATTCGAAAGCAACCTGGAACTATGATGAATTGTCAATATATAAGCGTACTCTTTGGCCTTTTCAGTTTGACTTTAACTTCTTCAGTGGTATAAACATTTCCGTCTTCAACGTCCTTTAATCCTTGTTCAATCTTATCCAATCATGATTACTCTATCGATAACCTGATCTATGGTTAAATTATCGGGCAGCGTACCAAAGGACTTTATTATTTTTTCCTTTGTAAGCATAATTTACTTTTTTACAAAATTAAGAAATTTCCGATCAGCCAGATTGATAAATCGATTCTACAACATCATGATGAGGTTAATTTTGATTTAACTAACTAAAAGAAATTGATTCCTGAATGTCAAACCTGGCCTTGTTTGTTGATTTTAGGCAGGAACTATCTTTCAGGGTTTCAACTAAAAACTGTAATATTGTGTAACGGGAATAAAGATTGAAAAAATAGTATTGTGTTCACAATCAACTCAGACAGGGATCATTCGGTAGTAAGCAAACTGACCGGCCTTTTCAATGAAAACATTGTGATGCAAGAAGTTATGTTGGATATACTTTGCATTACGGTTCACAAAGATGCTATTCATGATGTTCTGCTTTTCCTGCGTGATGATGATGAACTGCAATACAACTTTTTAACCACTCTATGCGGGATGCACTACCCGGAAACCGGCCAGCTCGGAGTGGTCTATCATCTGCATAGTTTTATTAACAATCACCGGATCCGGATCAAAACCAATACTTCTCTTACGAACCCGGTAATACCCAGTGCAACAGATTTCTGGCCCTCAGCTAACTGGATGGAACGCGAAACGTATGATTTCTATGGAATACTGTTCGAGGGCCATCCGAACCTGAAACGCATTTTGAATGTGGATGATATGACTGATTTTCCCATGAGGAAAGAATTTCCGCTGGAGGACCAGACGAGGGAGGATAAGGAGGATGGGATGTTTGGCAGATGAACCGTAGGGACGCATATTTGCGTCCGTTCACGCAGTTGGCAGGTTCGTAGGGGCGACCCGCGGTCGCCCGTCGGAAATAAATGACAGTTAGAAGGTTAACAGGTTATATATATTCAGATGGCAAAACGGCAAAAGACGGATTATTGGGTAAAGGATGAGGTTAGAACGGTAGAGCCAAAGGAGTATAATACTCTGAACGTTGGGCCGACTCATCCTGCTACTCATGGGGTTTTCCAGAATGTGATGCACATGGATGGAGAATTCATTGTTGATACCGAACAAACAATAGGCTACATACACCGCGCTTTTGAAAAAATTGCCGAACGCCGTCCCTTTTACCAGATCACCCCGCTGACTGACCGGTTGAATTATTGTTCGGCACCTCTGAATAACATTGGCTGGCATCAGACTGTAGAGAAACTGTTCGGCATCGAAACACCAAAACGGGTTGATTACCTGCGTATTATTGTGATGGAACTGGCCCGCATTGCCGATCACCTGATTTGCAACAGTGTGATCGGCGTGGACAGCGGAGCACTGACCGGGTTCACCTATATTTTTCAGGACCGGGAGTTCATTTACGAAATCTACGAAGAGATCTGCGGGTCGAGGCTTACCACCAACATGGGCAGGATCGGGGGGTTTGAGCGCAATTTCAGCCCAAAAGCTTGGGATAAGATCCGCCATTTCCTGAAATCCTATCCGGCGAAACTCAGGGAATTCGAGAAACTGCTGGTCAGAAACCGGATTTTCATGGACCGCACCATCAATGTCGGGCCTTTTTCAGCCGACCGCGCCCTTGCATACGGATTCACCGGCCCTAACCTTCGGGCATGCGGAGTTGATTATGATGTGAGGGTTATGAATCCCTACTGCTCTTACGATGAGTTCGATTTCATCATCCCGGTTGGCCAGAACGGTGACACTTACGACCGGTTCATGGTAAGGCAGGAAGAGATGTGGCAGAGTTTACGGATCATCCAACAGGCATTGGACAAACTCGACCGTTTGGAGGATAAGGAGACCTATTATGCACAAGATCCTAGGTATGTTCTGCCTCCCAAAGAAAAAGTATACAACAACATGGAAGCGCTGATCTGGCATTTTAAAATTGTGATGGGTGAAACGGATATTCCTGCCGGTGAGGTTTACCATTGCATTGAGGCTGCAAACGGCGAACTGGGCTTTTACCTGGTGAGCGATGGCGGCCGGACCCCGTCGAGGCTGCATTTTCGTCGCCCGTGTTTCATTTATTACCAGGCCTATCCCGAAATGGTAAAGGGGAATATGTTATCCGATGCGATTCTTACCATGAGTTCGATGAATGTAATTGCAGGAGAATTAGATGCTTAATGACGAAACACTTGAACTGGTAAACAGGATAATCAAACGTTATCCTGAGGGCAAACAAAAATCGGCCATCATTCCGGTATTGCATATCGCCCAGGCTGACAACAGTGGATGGCTCAGCGCAGAGGTCATGGACTATGTGGCCAGTCTGTTCGATATTCAACCCATTGAAGTATATGAGGTTGCCACTTTTTACTCTATGTTCAACCTTAAACCCGTTGGAAAGTGTGTTATTGAGGTCTGCCAGACGGGCCCTTGCTGGCTCCAGGGTGCCGAAGAAATACTGGCTCATTTCGAAAAACGGCTTGGAATCAAACCCGGTGAAACGACTCCGGATGGCAGGTTCACCCTGAAAACCGTGGAGTGCCTGGCCGCCTGCGGAAGGGCACCCGTCATTCAGGCTGGAAGTGAATATTATGAAAACCTTACCGTTCAAAAGGTCGATGAATTGCTCGATCAATGGCAGTCTGAAAATAAAAATTCGCACACCAATCCATTCCTGTAAGCCATGGTGCAGCAAATACTTTTGAATAATATCGAAGTACCCGGTTTGGCCAGGTTTGAAGTTTACAGGCAATTGGGAGGATATAGCTCGGTCGAAAAAGCGTTGAAGAATCT
>JAPLDV010000161.1 GCA_026391235.1 Bacteroidia bacterium
TTATCTTTTCGAAGGTTGAATATGAAAACTTCATTCTGGATCTGGAGTTTAACGTAGAACCGGGTGCAAACAGCGGTGTGGTTGTTTATTGCACCGACAAAAAGGATTGGATACCTCATTCCGTTGAGATTCAGATCCTGGATGATGACAATGAGAAATGGGCCAGTGCAGATGGCACCTGGAAATGTGCCTCTATTTTCGGCCATCTGGCGCCGTCTGAAAAGGCGATAAAAAAACCGGGCGAATGGAGCAGGATGACTATCGCGTGCAAGGGCCAGATGATTTATATTGTCCTCAATGGAAAGCCGGTAACCACTATGGATATGTCGAAATGGACGAGTGCAAAAAAGAATCCTGATGGCAGCGAGATTCCCTCCTGGCTAAGTACCCCGTTTTCGGAACTACCAACCAAAGGTTATGTAGGGTTGCAGGGCAAGCATGCAGGGGCGAAAACTTATTTCAGAAATTTAAAGATCATGGCGTTGTAGATCACCTGGGTAGTGCAGATCAGCGTGGAGAGGTTCCAGCGTAGTGCAGATCAGCGTCAAGAGGTTCCCGCTTTCGCGGGAATGACAAGGTAATGTATCGCAGCGTGGAGAGGTCCGTGCGAAGTGCGGGTAGAGACGGATACTTTCTGCAAGGCTCAAAAACACATTAGCACATTGGCTCATTAGCACATTGGCACATTGGCTCATTGGCCCTATTTACCTCCCCGCTTAATCAGTTCCTTCAGCTCAATATTGATCTGTTTGCTGACGATTTTGCCGTCTTGTACCGCCACTACCCTGATCCTGGAAGCGCCAGCGGGAATTTCGAGCGGTTTATCATATCTAGGATAAAACTGATCGGGGTAACTTTCATCAAATGAGTAATGTATATCCAATCCGCTGATTTCAGCTGTGATTGATATCGAATTATTACCGTTTTCACTCGTCATTTTGATGATTGGATCATAAGCACTTCGGGCATAATTAACTCCGGCATGATCAAAGCGATCGAATTGCTGATCCATCCGGAAAATAAAATCATCCCAGTTCCGAACTGACTTAGGTGACCACAAAACCTCAGCCAGCGCCATGCCCCGGGGCCAGGTCATATATTCGGCATGACGGTATACAGCCACGGATTCGGTCCATAGATTTCCCTGTCCGCCTAATATCAACTCAGGATTCACATCATCAGGCACGGGTTCGAAACGGTACACATCGGATAGTCTCAGCATGGAATAAGTGACAGGTTCAACCGAGGGATCACCCTGATATAAATCCAGATAACAATGGGTAGTAGGGGTCATGATTACGTGATGGCCCATTTTCGCCGCCTGAATCCCGCCGTCCATGCCCCGCCAGCTCATCACAGTTGCTTCAGGGGCCAGTCCGCCTTCGAGGATTTCATCCCAGCCGATCATTTTCTTGCCTTTTTCTTTGAGAATCTTCTCAAGGTGTTTGATGAACCAGCTCTGGAGCTCATTCATATCCGCAATTTTCTCCCGTTTAATCAAAGTCAGGCATTCCGGACTATCTTTCCAGAAACTCTTATTACACTCATCACCACCGATATGGATATATTCTCCGGGGAAAAGTTCCGCCACTTCAGTAAAAACTTTATCGAGTACCTCAAAAACCTTTTCCTTGCCCGGACAGAGTGAATTATCTTCGATCGTATAAAACTTGCTTCCCGGATTCACGGGGTACTTTTTCCCGGTTGATGAAAGTTCCGGATACGACGCAATCATGGCCAGGCTATGTCCCGGAACATCAATCTCCGGAAGGATGGTCACATATCGATCAGCAGCATATTTAACAACCTCACGGATTTGCTCATGGGTATAAAATCCGCCTTCGGTTGCTTTTTCATTTTCTTTTGGCGGATCAAAGGACCACCAGACACCGGTACGGGGAACCCTCCAGGCCCCGATTTCCGTCAGTTTAGGTAAACTTTTAATTTCAACTCTCCAGCCCTGATCATCCGAAAGGTGCCAGTGGAATACATTGAATTTATATTTCACCATTTGATCGATGTATCTTTTAACCTCCTCAACAGTAAAGAAATGGCGGCTCACATCGAGCATTAATCCCCGCCATTTGAAACGTGGATTATCTGAAATGGAAACAGCAGGCACATCCCAGGTTTTGAGTTGCCCGGAAGTATCCCCCTCAATCTCCGGGGGAAGTAACTGCATAAGTGTTTGAAAACCATAAAACAATCCGGCCGGTTCATTTGCAATCAGTTGGACTTTTTTCGGATCCACTTCCAGCCTGTAACCTTCGTTTCCCAACGCCTTCTCTTTGGTATCATTGATAACAAACCAGATGGCTGGCTGCGATTGATCCTTTCTTATTGTTATAACGGGCTGGTATCCCAAAGGATTCGTCAACATTCCCACCAGCAGATCAGCCAACTCTTTAACATCGGTCCTTCCTTCAGGAACCACGAATTCCGTTTGGCTGTTAAATAAGAAACGGCCATCGTGGAATGCAATTGATACTGGTTGCGGGATAATTCCGGGAAACGGATTTTGCGCCAGGCCACCCTGAAAGATCGCTGACAGTACGACCACTAAGATAGTTACCACTAAGCTATTGAATTTCATAGTACTGTAAATTGTTCCTTCCTTCTTCACTTAATCCTTGAGCCTTACTTGATCCTCGATCCTTGATCCTTTCTTGAGCCTTGATCCTTGAGCCTTGATCCTTATCTTCGTGCGTTCACCTTACCTAAGCCCGATACCTTATGTGGAGGCGGTCAGTTTTTCCGGCCAATGAAATCCGTCCGGCACCCGGCAGATCAACATCGGTTAAACCGGCTTCGAGTCCAATTATGACTATTTCCCCGGCTCCTTTAAGTGTCAGATAAAGCGATTCGGTTTTCAGTCCCTGCATTTTCACGCTCGCTGCACCCTGAACAAAAATCCCATCCAGGTTTTTTACCATCAGGTGATATTTCAGGACCCGGCCTTCGACGGCACTTGTAAAGGCGCTCCAGGTTTTATCGAACCAGCCGGTATCGATATCCAGTACCAGTTCACCCTCCCTTATGAAAGTTTTTACAGTGGAAATCACATCTTGTTCACCTTCGATGCGGAGGCTTTCCTCTTCACCCTGGCTGATAAAGAGATGGCCGTAATCTTTAAGAAGTACCCGTTTGACATCCTTAATTTCACGGGTTTCAGTTGAAAAATTCGTTGAGTTCATTGCAATATCGTTTTGCCCTAAAGGTACGAACCAAAATAGAATTTTTAACTTTGGTCAAATTTTAATCAAAATGGCAACCAAACAACAAATCGAGCAATTTCTTTCCAGTGAGCCCATCGCCATGGCCGGTGTTTCGAGAAACCCGAAAAAATTCGGGCGCATAGCCTATGATGAGCTTACCCGGAAGGGGCTTAAGTTGATCCCAATCAATCCTAATTTGGAATCTATCAATGGCACAACCTGTTACACTGACATTCAGCATTTACCTGATGGCGTTCAATCCTTGGTGATCATGACAAAAAAAGACAAGACAGCCGGAATGGTTGAAGCTGCCTTGGCCAAAGGGATTAAAAACATCTGGATACAACAGGCATCTGACACACCCGAAGCTCTCGCGCTTCTGAAAGGAAAGGACGTCAATCTGATTACGAAACAGTGCATCCTGATGCACCATAAACCTGACGGTTTCCATAAATTTCACAGGAACATCAAAAGGTTCTTTGGAGGTTTGCCGAAATAATATTCCACGGCAATTTTGAAACGCGGTGTAGAGACGCATATATGCGTCTCTACATGTGTTTTATAATAAATTGGAAACCAATTCCGTGACGGTTTTCTATTTTGATATCCGGATCAGCGCTGAGATATTTTCGTAAGCGCGAGATATAAACATCGAGACTGCGGCCGGCGAAATAATCGTTTCCACCCCAGACTGAATCCAGTATTTGCTCGCGGCCCAACAATACCTCCTGATTTTTTAAAAAGTAATTCAGCAGCTCCGCTTCACGGTAGGTGAGTTTGATATCTCCGGCTGCACTGGTCAGCATAAGATTTGTTGGATGAAGAGTATAGCTGCCAAATGTGATCTGGATTTGCTGTGATGGGTCCTGCCTGGTTTTTGAGCGCCGGAGAAAGATCCGGATTTTCAGGATGAGTTCTTCAATGCTGAATGGTTTAATGAGATAATCATCGCCGCCCAATAAGAGTCCTTCCAGTTTGTCCTCCTTCAATGATTTGGCTGTAACAAAAATAATCGGCACATCCTGATTGGCTTCCCTGATTTTGCGGGCGAGAGTAAACCCGTCCATTCTGGGCAGGTTAACATCCAGAACACAGATATCCGGCGTTTGCTGCCGGAACAGTTCCCAAGCCACTTTCCCATCTGTTGCAGCAACAACATTAAATTGTTCGCGTTCGAGATTATCGGTAGTGATGAATTTTAATGTTTCATCATCCTCAACATAAAGAATCAGAGGCTTTTCCATAAATCAATTCGCTTTATCCGGTATAATTATCTGAATAGATGTACCCTGCCCCTCCTGACTGACAATGTTTATTTTCCAGCCATGTGCTATTACAGCATTTCTGGTATAGTACAACCCCAGGCCAAAGCCTTTGGAATTGTGGACATTGCCGGTAGGCACCCTGTAAAACTTATCGAAAACCCGCTTTTTCAGCTTGGCAGGAATACCGATACCCTGATCGCTCACCCCGATTATCAGACCATTAGGTGAATCCGTCACAGAAACCGAGATGATCGGGATATCACCGGAATATTTCAAAGCATTATCAAGCAGGTTTAGGATGATGTTGGTAAGAAGCAGCGGATCTGCCTCAATGGTCTCTATTTTGGATTGATAATTCAATGTTAACAACCCTTTGGCAAAATGAACCCGAGGTTCCATCTGTTCGCAAATTTGCCCGATCAACTCCCTCAGCATGACAGGGACTTTCTTAATCAGGAGCTTATCTCCTGCCGGGCCGCCCATCTCCAGAACAAGCTCAACCTGTTTTAGCAAGTGATTTACCTGGCTTCTGATGATTTCACCATATTTAAAAAGACGTTCCGGTTCCCTGAGGATATCCGGCCGCTGGATTACATCGGCCGACATCGACAGGGATGCCAGCGGTGTTTTAAACTCATGCGTCATGGTGTTGATAAAATCACGCTGAACCTCAGTATACCGGCGCTGACGCAGAATAATCATCTGAGTATACACAAAGAAGATGATAACGAGAAAAAGAATAAAACTGAAAAAATACCAGATTCCCAGGGAATCCAGAATCATCTGATTGCGACCGGCAAAGTGTATCCCGAAATAATAGAGGTAGTCTGTCGACTTGGGAAGGCTTTCTTCCATT
>JAPLDV010000578.1 GCA_026391235.1 Bacteroidia bacterium
TTAAGAACGTTAAGAACGTTAAGAACGTGGGGGATGTGTGGGGACGCATACTTGCGTCCTGATAAGAGGTTAGCCGGCGCTGAGGATCTGCTCGCGGAATCCCCGCAGGAATTCAGCTATAACCATCGGTTTTTTACCCGCTTGCTGAAGTTTTTTTACCCGAAGAGATCCGGATCCGGTTTGGATCCACAATTTATTGGGCTTTTCGAATAAAACCTCTCCCGGGTAGCCCCATTGGGCAGCGGAATCGATCTCCGTTTCCAGGATTTTCATCCCGAAACTATATCCGGAATCGGTAAGGAACTGGGTCCAGGCACCGGGTACAGGAGATAACCCACGGATCTGGTCATGAATTTTCAGTGCGGGATTTTTCCAGTTAATATGCCCGTCGTCGCGGCTGAGCTTGGGTGCCAGTTTGAGCAGAGTATCGGGTTTGATGATCTCGCTCTGGGGAATCGGCCGTATAGTTCCTTCCGAGACTTCCCTGATAGTATCGATCAGTAAATCAGCTCCAATCACCATGAGCTGATCATGCAGCTCGCCGGCAAGTGTATTGCTTGTGAGCTGGATGCCGGCCTGCTTTAGAATATTCCCGGTATCGATGTCTTTCTCGATAAAGAATGTGGTTACACCGGTCTCAGTTTCTCCGTTAATCAGAACCCGGTTGATCGGCGCTGCTCCGCGGTACTGGGGCAGGAGGGAAGCGTGCAGGTTGATGGTACCCAGTCGGGGCATTCCCCAAACTACTTCCGGAAGCATTCTGAAGGCTACCACCACAAAAAGCTCCCCGTTCAGCGCCTGGAGGTCTTCAATGAAGTAGTCTTCCTTCAGGCTGTCGGGCTGCAATACAATAAGGTTCTTATCTTCGGCATATCGCTTGACAGGTGATAAGGTGAGCTGCAATCCGCGGCCTGCTGGTTTATCAGGTGCGGTAACCACTCCCGCGATCGGATATCCTGCCTTATACAGCGCATTCAGCGATGGTACCGCAAATTCAGGCGTTCCCATAAAAACGATGCGCGGCAGTTTTTTCTTCATTCCTTCTTTCAGGTTAAATCCGGATCAGGATAATCCAGGTGCAAATGTAAAAAATGCCCCATCTTATCCCTCTTTGTCTGCAAATAAAAAGCGTTGTGCGGGTTGGGTTGAATTTCGAGCGGAACATTTTCAACAATCTGGATTCCATAACCTTCGAGGCCCGCACGTTTTTTTGGATTATTGGTGATCAGGCGCAATTTCTTGATCCCAAGATCACGAAGTATTTGAGCTCCAACACCATAATCCCGTTCATCTTCATCGAAACCAAGATTGATGTTGGCTTCTACCGTATCCTGGCCGAGTTCCTGAAGCTTATAGGCCATCATTTTATTAAACAGCCCGATGCCTCGGCCTTCCTGGTTCATATAGATGAGTGCCCCTTTCCCCTCATGCTCAATCATTTCCATCGCAGTGTGCAGTTGCGGACCGCAATCGCAGCGATAGGATCCGAATATGTCGCCGGTTACACATGAGGAATGCACCCTGACCAAAACCGGTTCATCGTCGGTCCAGGTACCCTTGACGAGGGCAACATGCTCGAGGCCATTATGTTTTTGCCGGTAGGGGATAAGGTTAAAATCTCCATGATCGGTTGGCAGGCTCACCTGAACACCGCGATCAATGAGGCTTTCCTGCTTCAGCCGGTAAGCGATCAGATCTTTAATCGCAACAATTTTCAAATTGAATTCCCGGGCAATTTTCAAGAGTTCGGGCAGCCGCGCCATACTTCCGTCGTCGTTCATAATCTCAACCAGAACTCCACCTGGACATAACCCGGCCAGGCGTGTAAGGTCAACAGCGGCTTCGGTATGACCGGCACGGCGGATAACCCCTTTATCGCGGCTTATCAACGGGAAGATATGCCCGGGGCGTCCGAAATCTTCCGGCTTCGACCTCGGATCAACCAGTGCATTAACTGTTTTTGCCCGGTCCTGGGCAGATATGCCTGAGGTACATCCCTGACCGAGAAGGTCGACGGATACCGTAAAGGCCGTTTCATGAAAAGATGTGTTTTTTCCGACCATCGGAGGCAGATCAAGTTCCTGGCACCGTTCCTCAGGCAGCGGGGTACAAATCAACCCCCTTCCGAAACGAGCCATGAAATTGATCGTTTTGGGGGTGGTCATCTGAGCTGATGCAATGAAATCACCTTCATTCTCACGGTCCTCATCATCTACAACAATGATAATCTCCCCTTTTCTGATGGCCTCAATGGCATCTTCAATACTATCCAGACTCTTATTGATGACGTTTGGTTGGTTGCCAGACATTCGTTTTAACCCCTTTCAGATATCGCACCATTCCTATAATTAATGCCAGGTTCATTCCTAAAAAATGCGTGATGAACCTGAAAATTTTAAAGTGCAAATTTAGTCTTTTTAGCAGATAATCGAGAGCCGGAACGAGTAAAAGCGCGATGTAAAGGAAGAACAATACAAGGTAGAAGACTGACGTGAACGCAAGGAAGATCAATGCCAGTAATGCCAGCAGGAGGAAAACCGGTCCGATCCAGCGGATGACCTTGTGACTAATGAAGCAAAAAGCCAGCGCCGGTTTTGCCGGCGATAAAAGGTTTTTGAAACGGTTGAGATTCTGAAAGTTGCCGGTAGCTATCCGTATCTTGCGCCTGAATTCTATCGATAAATCATTCGAAACATCCTCATAAACCCGGGCGGCGGGATTGTTTACGGCTTTATAACCTGATTCAAGTACCGACATGTTGAGGAAAAAATCGTCCACCAGGAAATTTACCGGAACGGGTTCAAACAGCTTCTTCCGGATGGCAAAACAGCCTCCGAAAGGTCCCATCATCACCCCCCACAGCCTGCTTTCCAGATACTTGATCTGAACTTCACGCGATATATAGGCTTTCTCCTGAAAGGATATCCCTTCAAGTTTCATACCAAGGTTAATCATTTGTGTATCAACAAGTCCTATCGATGGATCTGTAAACGGGGCGGTTATACGGGAGATGGTGTTTTCATCGAAAATAACATTTGCATCGGTGAGGATGAGTATCTCACCACGGGCTTCGGTTACGAGCTTGTTTATCACATTTGGTTTTCCCTGCCGGACCGTAAAATTAAAAAACCGGATGGCCGGGAATTCCGTGATCAGCTGTTCGGTGATCTCTGCTGTACGATCTGTAGAATTATCAGATCCAATGAGAATTTCGAATTGTGAACGGGGGTAAGCTGTATTGAAAACGGACCGGATTTTTTCTTCAATAACATTTTCTTCATTGTAGGCTGAAAGGAGTATACTCACCATGGGTTCCTTGCCGGCATCAGCGGGATAATCCGCCTGCGGTTTGCGAAAGGCACCTGCTAACCGCAGAATCAGCGGAAAGAGAACATAGCTGTGAAAAACTGCGATGACACAGGCCCAGAAAAGTATGTTAGCTGCGGGTATCAATTTTATTAAGGAATTCAATCAGTTGCCCGATCAACATCTGGTTGTCGAACCTGTTTTTTATAAAAGTAATTGCATTTTCACCGATTTCCCGGCATAAGTCGGGATTTCGCGCAAGGGAGATGATATGGTCAGCAAAATCTTCGGGCTGATCGGAGATAAAAGTTTCTCTTCCTGCAACTACCGGAATTCCCTCGGCCCCGATGGTAGTGGTGATGGTTGCCCTTCCGGCCGACAGGTAGTCAAGCAGTTTGATCCGCATTCCGCTTCCTGCGAAAACCGGTACAATAAAAATCGGATGTTCACGGATGAAAACGGCAGCATTTTCGATTTCGCCATGATACACTACTCCGGGCGATGCTATCTGTGCTTCAAAGCTTTGAGGAGCATTACGGCCGGCGAGGTGGAATTCGATGCCGGGTATCTCGCGCCTCACGATCGGCCATACCTGGCGGATGAACCAGCGGATGCCGTTTTGGTTCGGCAGCCAGTCGAGTGCCCCGAGGTGTGCAACGGACGCTTTGAAATCAACCGGATTATCCGGCGTTTGATCAGCCACATCCATTCCGGTTGGCAATACATGGCAGGGCTTTTTGTTGCCAAAATTTCTGAAATGACCTGCATCTCTGGATGTTATGGGTACCAGGGCATCGTACTGGTTGATCAGTGAAAGTTCGAACCGGCGGATGCGGTTAGCGAGAATAGTGAGATAGAGGCGTTTCAGTCCGACCGAGGATTTTGCTGTCCGGGCCCATATCTCATGTTCAATATTATGTGACCGCAGAATCACCGGTGAATATGAACAAGCTCGTATGTCATTGATATACAAGGCTGTATAAAGATTGTCGAGAATGATAAAATCGAAATTGTTTTCAGATAACAAACTCCGGAGCTTAATCCGGTAGGCTGCAGAGATAAAACGGACAGCGTTGTAAGGTAAGCGCGAGAACAGGAGGTTGGCAAGGGCCCTTGACCAGTGAATTCGGGTATCCACCGGAACAATTTCAAAAGTCAGACCGGGTAAAGAGATAGACGGATCGTGATCCGTCTCTACATAATGTTCATCGACAAAATGTTTGGATGTATTCATTGCCAGCACCACCACCTGATGGCCGGCCTTTGTGAGTTCGCGGGCCAGAGTCAGACTGGCAATGGCACCACCGTCGCGGGGGGGGTATGGAACCTTATTGGTAAGCTGGAGGATCTTCATTCTTGACAATTCCGTTACGCCCGCCAAATCTAAGGAATTTCCGGATGAGCAACATATAGGTTTCGCTCGACAGGACCATTGAATCGCGGGTGGATTTGATGGTCAGATAAATTCCGATGGCCAGCAGGATGCAGGTAGATCCCCACATTCCGAGCTCTACGGGCATAATTCCGGCACGGGCATATTTTTCTCCCGCAAGGGAAATGACGTAGTAGAAGATGAAAAACAGGGTGGAAACAACAACCGGAGTACCCAGGCCGCCCTTACGGATGATTGAACCCAGTGGGGCTCCGATCAGAAAAAAGATCAGGCAGGCAACCGACATGGTGAGTTTGCGGTGCCATTCAATCTGGAAGCGGAACATCCAGGTTTGATCACTTTTATAGACTTCTGAGGCTGTTTTGATCATGCTTTGAGCGGTGCGGGCCAATCCGAGGGCCTGATCAACCACTTTTGACCGTTGGGCAGGCGCCAGCGAATCAAATAGGTTCTGCACATCAATACGAAGAGTTGCCAGCTTTTGCTGATGTTCGTTTAAAGGGGTAATGGTATCTTTTTTATCGACGAGTTTAAAATACCACCCTTCAAAATAGTGTTTCGCCGTCAAATTCCCTTGATAAATCTCCGAATGCTGAATTTTATATATACGCCCCA
>JAPLDV010000695.1 GCA_026391235.1 Bacteroidia bacterium
AATGCCTTTTTTATCCAGCTGATGATCGGCGCCGGTGGTGCGATGCGTAAATAAGACGCATTTATGCGTCTCTAAGACACGCATTTATGCGGCTCTAAGACACGCAATTATGCGTCTCTACAATATCGACGGCAAGCGGACAAACCGGTATTTTCCGTTTGAACTGATCTCCAGCAAAAGGCTTTGATATGGCTTAAATGCCAGATTTACTTCAAGGCTTCTTCCTTCAAAATTGATTTTGATACTTCTGATCAGAGTTTCCTGAGTGTCAGCCTGACCGTATTTAACAGGATATCTGAATTCTTTTGCTATCGGATGCGCGAAGAATATATAGTATTTGTTCTTTTCCTGCCGGCACCAGAAGAAAGGCAGATCCGCCCCTTCAATCAACGGCTTTGATACCGCAACCTTTGACCAATCTGCAGAGCTGAGCTCAACCAATCTGGTGGCAAGTGCCTCAAAATCGGCATGCTGGAAGTACGCGGCCTCCTCGGGTTTTTGTTTCAGGCAAATCGGAAATCCCTCCAGTGCCAGCTCCGTCATTGTCTTCAATACCTCATAATCCAAATACTTCGCATCCACATACAAACTTTTAAAATTGCACCTCCCCACCTTTATACTTAATCCTTGATCCTTAATCCTTACTTGATCCTTGAGCCTTGCGCCTTGTGCCTTACTTGCGCCTTGAGCCTTGAGCCTTGAGCCTTTTTTTAAGTATTCTCCGTTGATCCACATCGGCTGATAACCCCTGATCTCCTCAGGCACCACCTGGTATCTGAATTCGTACTCACCCCAGGCCCAGGGCAGTTGCTTCTCCTTGGGCATCTCCCCGGCGATCCAGGAATCTTCCAGAGGCAGATATATGGCCACGTCAGAATACACATCACCTGTGCGCATGTAATCCGAAACGGAGGTGAGGTAATTGTTGAACGAATGCAGATGTTTTGAGAGTGCACCGGCCGGCCCGACATGAACCGTGGCATAGAACGAAATGCTATCGGAACCCTTCGTATTATAGGGAGTGCCGTGCCAGATAATCTGATTGGTGCCATGTGCAAACAGAGCATCGGCCACGATTTTCAGGTCGGTAACCTTTTCTTCGCGCATATGCTCACGCGGCCAGCCATACAGGCAGGTGAAAGTCTCTGAAGTTACCCGGTTCCGTCCGGAGAGGGCAGCAGCTGAAGCAGCAATTCTTGAATAGGAGGGTTCATATAGCATGGCCTCGGATTCAGGTACATCCAGAGTAGCATAGGCACTGATCAGATCGGTGGGTGAACCGGAACACTGGCCCCTGCTGAATCCGCCCAAACGGTGAGCCTCATCGGAAAACGGGATGTAGAAGTTATTTATAACCAGGCTGGAAATCAACTTCATATAATCGTACCGCTGGCCTTTAAAATCCGGACTGAGTATATCGTTTTCCATGTAAGGAACGATATCATATCCGTACAGGGCTTTGAAAACGGAATCAAAACCGATGGTCCACAGGTTTTTGGTGTCCACCTCCCATGAATCAACAAAAATCCCGGAAGGCTTTCCCGCCTGCATAGCCGGTTCCAGCGCTTTGCCCATCCGGGCGGCGTAATGTTCAAATGCCCGTTTATTCAGATGATCGAGTACCAGCCCCTTTTTTGGATAATCCCAGGAAGCTGTGATCCACTGCCTGAAATCCGGATTATTGAACGACTGCGTACTCTCTTCGGGTTTCACCTGCAGGTCGCCGAACGGCCAGAGGGAGCCATAGGTGAAATCGACCGACAAACCAATCGAGTCGCCGTATTTTTTGCAGTATTTCACCACATCCGTCCATTCCTCACCGAGCCATTCCAGCCTCGGGGTGATGTTGACCGTATCTTTTTTCATACGATTGAGCGGATAGAGCCAGGCAACCTCCACACCCCCGAAACCATTGGCCTTGAGCCAGTCGAGCTGACCGGCCACATCCTGTTTTTTTATCTCCGAGGCGAACCACCACCAGCGGGTTAATGGTTTCGACGAGCTGTATATTTCCGTCGTTGATTGATTGCACGAAACCAGTAAGACAAGGCTCAGGGCACAAGGCACAAGGAAGCCTCGGAGCAGCGTCAAAAGGTTCCCGCGAAGACGGCTTTTTCTGTCATCCCCGCGAAAGCGGGGACGGGGACCCCTAACTGAAATCAACATGATCATCTTTCCTCTCTATCGTTTTTCCAATTGCTAAGTTACACAAAACTATTTTTGGATAGCTTTGTATTCTATGGAAACCTTTCAGGATCAATTACACGCCCAGTTTCAATTGCCGGTGCAAAACCCGGTTCTTGTTTTTGCTTTGATCCTGTTAATCATTTTGTTAGCACCAATTTTATTTCGCCGGTTTAAGGTGCCCGGGATCATTGGCCTGATTATCGCAGGGGTGATTGTTGGCCCCCACGGGGTGAATCTGCTGGCAAAAAATTCGGCCATCGACCTTTTTTCCACCATCGGATTGTTGTATATCATGTTTATAGCCGGTTTGGAGTTGGAAATTCATGAGTTTCGCCGTAACCGGTATCACAGTCTGGGATTTGGCTTTCTGACCTTTGCGTTGCCTTTGATTCTTGGCTTTCCTGCATGTTATTATATTCTTGACTATGATTTTACCGCCAGCCTGCTTACCGCCAGTATTTTTTCAACCCAAACCATGGTTGCCTATCCCATTGTCACCAAATTCGGGATTTCCAGGAATAAAGCCGTTGCTGTAACCGTTGGAGGAACCATAATTACCGATACAGCCGTACTGCTGCTGCTTGCTATTATTACCGGTTCTCATACAGGTAATCTGACTGGTGGATTCTGGATCCGGATATTTGTCGGGATGGTTTTGCTTCTTCTGTTCATGTTTGTGGTGGTTCCGAGAGTTGCCAAATGGTTTTTTATCCGGCTCGAAGGAGAAAAGTCATCTCATTACGTGTTCGTTCTGTCTATCGTGTTTTTAGCTGCTTTTGCAGCGCAGTTGGCAGGATTGGAGCCGATCATCGGTGCATTTATCGCGGGTTTGGCCCTCAACCGCCTGGTTCCTCAGTCTTCCATGCTGATGAATCGTATCCAGTTTATCGGAAATGCACTTTTTATTCCCTTTTTCCTGATCAGTGTCGGGATGCTTGTTGATCTCAGAGTGCTCAACAACGGCCCTAAAGCATTATTTGTGGCACTTGTTTTATCTGTGGTGGCCCTTATCGGGAAATTTGTCGCCGCCCGTTCAACTCAATTTATTTTTGGATATTCAAAAGCACAGGGGTTGCTCATATTCGGGCTGAGCAGTTCGCATGCTGCCGCCACAATGGCTGTTATCCTGGTAGGGTTTAAAGCCGGTATAATTGATGAAAATATTTTGAATGGCACAATTATTCTGATTTTGGTAACCTGCCTGGTGGCTTCATTCGCTACTGAAAAAGCGGCCAAAAAAATTGTCATCGCCGAAGAAAGTACTGGTCAAGATATTGTTGCAGAGCCGAAACAACGCGAATCTATCCTGGTTCCGGTGGCAAATTTTAAAAATCTTGAGGGATTGCTGGAATTTGCTCAGTTTATCCGGGATAAAAATAGCGATATTCCGGTACGGGTTTTATCGGTTGTGGAAGAAGAAGGCGATGCGGAATCCAAGCTGATAAATGTCCGGAATAATCTCGAGAAAATGGTTCAGGGATTTGCGCTGCCCGATTCAAAAATTGAAACCATGGTTGCTGCGGATCGTAATGTCCCTGCAGGAATTAACCGGATCAGCCGTGATCTTGATATTCAAACGATCATTCTCGGGTGGCCAATGAAGGAAACCCTGACCGATCGGATATTCGGACAGAAAACTGATCATATTCTGGACACCAGCGAGAAGAGTATTATGTTATGCCGGCTTGTAAACCCATTGATCACATACAAGCGAATCGTGTTGTTTTGCCCCGCGCTGTCGGAACTGGAACAAGGATTTGATTACCTGATCAAAAAGGCGTTATTATTAAGCAGTGAATTAAATAAGCCAATCCAATTATTCGCAAATTCAAAAACACGGGAAATAGTTAATTCCATAATTTTTAACACAAATTCCAGTCCGGCGATTCGGGATTTTGAAATCAGAAAATGGGAATATTTTAATCTATTTCTTCAGAGATCCTCTTCTGAAGATATTATTTTTATTTTTTCAGGCCGCAAAGGTTCAGTTTCTTATCATCCATACATGGATCATCTGGTTGAACGGGTAAACGTCAATTGCACCGATCAAATGGTTGTCCTGTTCTATCCGGGGGTTAATTTCGGGGATGATAAATACGATAAATACCGCGATTTCTCGGCCGAACCCCTTGCCCGAAGCATGGAAACATTTGAACGCATCCAAAGAGGCCTCGGGAAGATGATCCACAAAGCGGAGTAGATTTTTATTGCAATTTTCTCCATTGCACCCGGTTTGAAGCATCTATTTAATGATAATGTTATTGAAAAGTAACAAAATTGTTATCTTTATGCTCAAAGTTAAACAGCTGATCCGGATTCTTGAAAATGAAGGTTGGGTTGAGGTACGGTCAAAGGGAGGGCACCGTTTTTTTCGAAATCCTTCTAAAAATGGATTTCTGGTCGTTCCTCACCATGGTAGCCGGGATTTGTCAAAGGGATTAGTTATAAAATTCTAAAAGATGCAGGATTATGGGAAAAGTAACGGTGTCTCTTGATCGGACCCGGCAAGGGTATACTGCGTATATGCCTGAAGTGCCAGGGTGCTTTACAGTGGGAGATGATATGAATCAAATCAGTTCAAATTTGATTGAGGTGATCGATTTGTACAAAGAGGGGAAAATTGAGGATGGCGAGGCAATTGAGGAATTCCTTTCGGAACCGTTGGAGTTTGAGTATAAGATGGATATACAGTCTTTTATAAGTTTTTATGGAATCATAAAACAATCAACCATCGCACGATTGGCAGGAATCAATTCGAGTTTATTGAGACAATATGCCCGGGGACTAAAAAAAACAAGCGAAAAGCAGGCCCAAAAAATTGAGAAGGCCATCCACCAGCTGGGTCGGGAACTG
>JAPLDV010000932.1 GCA_026391235.1 Bacteroidia bacterium
CGGTCGGAAGCCCAACCTGGATTTTCTTTATCTGTGCGGTGTGAAGGTGCCGAATGCAGTGCTCCTGGTTGACGGGAAGAAGCGGGAAAGCCACCTGTTTTATACAACCTCTGAAGATTACCTCAAAGGAGAGGGGTTAAGTCCGGAGATCGCAACAAAACCAACAGAAATAACCGGAATTGAATTCTGGTACCCGGCAGATCAGTTCGGGACGGTTTTATCGGCCAGGATTGCTGGGGGCGGATTGGTTTATACACCGTTTACCGCCGAGGAGTTCAATAACGATGTCGCCACCCGTAGCGAGTGGGACGGCCGGCTCAACCGGGAGCAGCAATTTGCCAAAGTGCTGAAGGACAAATACCCGGGACTTGAGGTCAAGGATTGCTCACAGCTCATCTGGGACCTGAGAATGTTTAAAAGTCCGGCGGAGATCATGAAAATGAGGAAGGCCGGTAAGATTGGAGCTGAAGCCATGAATGCAGTGATGAAGGCTGCCCGTCCGGGAATGTATGAGTACGAACTGAGTTCGCTTTTTGAATATGAGTGCATGCGCAAGGGCTGTCAGGGAATGGCATTTGAGGTAATTATCAGTTCGGCCGAAAATCACAAATACCTGCATTATGCGCAGCACAACCGGCTTCTCACCGATGGTGATTTTCTGGTTGTGGATGCTGGCCCGGCTTGGGAGGATTATGATACCGACATTTCCATCTCTTTTCCAGTGAATGGGAAATTCACGACGCGTCAAAAAGAGATTTATGAGGCCTGTAAATCCGTTAGCCTGGCCTGTCTCGAGTTTTACAAACCGGGGATCACCGGGTTTGAGGTAGGTGCAAAAGTAAGAGAACTCCTGATCAGTAAGGGCTATCATGTGGAGACGGATGCATTCAGTCGCCTGAGCTTCTTTAAGGAGGGTGGGATTACCCATTCGGTAGGTCTGGCCACGCATGACTGTGGCGGCCGTGATGTGCCAAAGGATGTGCCGCTCAGGGCAGGAATGGTTTTTGCCTGTGACGTGTTTGCCACATTTTCAAATGAAAATCTGGGGGTTCGGGTCGAGAATACAGTGTTGATTACCGAGAACGGGTGTGAGAATCTGACCACGGGGATATTGAGGTAGGGATTATGAGGATCTTAATAAACATGATTACTATGTTAATGGCAATTAATATATGTAATGCTCAAAACTTAGTGAAAACAAATATGAATCATATTGATTATCAGCAGAACCAGCAAAGATGCCTAATTCATTATTGAGAAACTTTAATATTCAGGTAGTTGAACAAACCTCTCGTAGAGTATGGAAAAACATTTACCAGTTTTTCGGAATAGAAAAATGAAGGGGTGTTGTATGGTGATATTTGGGTTACCGGAGCTGAGGAAAGATATCCTGGTTTATTCTTCCAATCAAATTGACTCCCATGTCGACCAGTAAATTCTTTGAAAAAGGCCACCGCATCCGTATCGAGGTTTCAAGCAATAATTTTCCCCGGTTCGACAGGAACCTTAATACCGGAGGAAATAACTACGACGAATCCATTGGTGTGACAGCCAAAAATATCATCCATCACTCGAAGGACTATCCATCTGCCATCAGCTTGCCGATCGTAAGAAAGTGATACCAATTGACCCGACACCTCAGGTATCATGCCTTGCTGATCATGGAGCCGTATTGGGATCGACAGGGCGCCAAGATAGTATATGAACAAGCTAAGAAAGTGCTTTGCAATCCCTATGCTTAGCGATAGTTTTAGCTTGTTGAATAGTGTGAAATTTTAACCAGTAATATTTTAACCAATGAAGCAAAAACTACTTTTAGTACTATTGATGGTGCTTTTTGCCGGAGCTCTTGTCGGCCAAACACGTCAATTAACCGGAACAGTTACCTCTGCGGCCGATAAGCAGCCGATCCCCGGAGTGACCGTTTTGGTGAAAGGATCGCAAACGGGGACCACTACCGGCGGCGATGGCCGGTATGTTTTGTCAGTAAAGGGTCAGATTGGCACCCTGGTGTTCTCATCAATCGGCTACCGCAAACTGGAAGTTCCTATAACTTCATCCAATGTCTATGATGTCAGCATGGAAATTGATGTGATGAACATCGATGAGGTGGTGGTAACCGCTCTGGGAATATCCAGGGAAAAGAAAACCCTTGGATATGCCGTTCAGGATATCAATACAGCCCAGCTTACCGAGGCGCGGGATAACAACATCATTAATTCACTGTCCGGTAAAATAGCAGGTATCCAGGTAACCAGCGGTGGCAGCACGGTTGGAGCATCTTCCAGAATCGTTATCAGGGGAAATAAATCTTTTGCAGGTAACGAACCGCTTTTTGTGATCGATGGCACGCCTATCTTCAATAATACAACCAATCTCGACGGTGGCGGGGGTATCGACTGGGGAAATACCGCTTCCGATATAGATCCGAACAACATCGAATCCATGACCGTCCTGAAAGGTGCCAACGCAGCTGCTTTGTACGGGAGCCGGGCAACCAACGGGGTCATTCTCATCACAACCAAAAAGGGTAAAGATGGCCGGAAACTGGGTGTCGATTTTTCTTCATCAATGTCTCTTGATAATGTCGCCTATCTGCCGAAGTTCCAGAATGAATATGGCGGGGGCTGGAACGGTGAGGAATATATCTGGAAAAGGGATTACCCTGATATGAGTTATCAGGACTATTCCAAAACCTACTCCTACAACTGGGTTGACGGGGGCGGCGGCGGAGTTAACGACAGCTGGCCGATCAGCTGGGGCCCGCGTCTTGATGCCGGTCTGCTCATCGACCAATGGTCAACCGGTAAAAGCAGTCCCTGGGTTTCCCGACCAAATAACTACAGGGATTTCTTCCAGACCGGTACGAATCTGGAAAACAGCCTGGCAGTTTCTGCCAATGGTGATAAGGCAACAGGGCGACTGGCCTTTACCAACCTGAATACCAAAGGGATTATCGATTTTACCGATCAGCAGCAGCAGACATTAAACGGCAGCCTTACCCTAAAACCAACAGACCGCCTTACTGCAATCACTAATGTTACTTATCTGAAAAAAACCAGTAATAACATCCCAAATAACGGACATTGCCTATACCAAACAGATTTACAAAGAAAAGGGTAATGCAGATTATATTTTTCCTGATGGGGACAATCCTTACTACAACCTGAGAAATTTAACCGGCTTTACCAGAGACAGGGTTTATGGAAACTCAAGCATTGAGTATAAGTTCACCGATTGGCTGTCGGTTTTAGGCAGGGCCGGCATCGACTTTTACAACGAATACCGGAGCGACATTACTCAATCCGGCACTTCACTCAACCTCAGAAGAAAACGCGGCGGACAGTTTAGCGAAACGCAATATTACTTTAACGAGACTAACGCTGACCTCATGTTAAAGTTTGATAAAACTTTTGGCGATTTCCGTGTTGACGGAGTGGTTGGTGCAAACTACCGAAGTGTAATGTCGAAATCAATGTACATGAGTGCGGGTGATTTGACTGTCCCGGATCTGTACACCATAGGCAACGTTAAGGGAAACCCCGGTGTAAGCATGAACACCAATCAAAAGGAAACCAACAGCGTTTTCTTCGCTGCCAACGGATCATACAAAAACTATGTGTTCCTGGGTGTCACCGCACGAAACGACTGGAGTTCAACACTTCCGGCTGAAAACAGATCCTATTTCTATCCATCCGTAAGTTTGGGTTTTGATGTAACCGAAGCATTTAAGCTGCAGTCGGATATATTGAGTTACGCGAAACTCAGGGGCAGCTGGGCCAAGGTTGGGGGAGATGCCGGTGCTTACCAATTGGCAAGAACCTACGGTGTCGGCACGTTTAATTCCATTTCCATGTTTAGTCCGGGTACTACCTATCCGCCCGCTAACCTGAAGCCGCAAATCACTTCATCGGTTGAATTTGGGGGGGATTTCAGATTCTGGCAAAACAGGGTTTCCCTGGATGTAACTTATTACGATCAAAAAACGGTTAACCAGATATTATCAGTAGCAACCTCCATTTCAACCGGTTATAGCGCTATGAGATTGAATGCCGGTGAGATAGAGAATAGCGGACTCGAACTGATGTTAAATTTTAAGGCAATCGATCGGCCGAAAGGATTATCCTGGGATATCTCGATGAACTGGGGCAAAAATAAGAATATGGTTAATGCGCTGTATGGAGGCCTTGAATCATATCAGATATCAGCAGGTTTCGGCGGAGCAACCACATTGGGAATTCCCGGTCAGCCATGGGGCATCATCTGGGGATTGCCTTATGTAAGAAATGATGCTGGCAAAATCGTAGTCGGGAGCGATGGAATTCCGCTTACAACCAATGTGGGTAAAAATCTCGGAAATGTTACACCAGATTGGACAGGAGGTATCAGGAGCACCATGAGATACAAAGGCTTTTACTTCAGCTTCCTGCTCGATGGACGCAAGGGGGGTGATTTCTTTAGCTGCACGGCATGGCACGCCTATCCGACAGGAACATATGAGATCACCACACAAAATAATGTAAGGGAAACAGGCATGATTGTGGATGGGGTGAAAGATGATGGAATATTGAATGAGCAGGGTGTTCTTGTAGGCGGCACAGTGAATGACAAACGTGTTGCCGCTCAGGATTTCTATGGCGGTTCCTGGATGTGGAACAACCATGAATACTCAATTCTCGACGGAACATATATCAAACTCAGGGAAGTTGTTTTGGGATATGATTTCAAATTCAAAAATGCACCATGGATTCAGAAACTTAATATTTCCGTTTACGGAAGAAACCTGGCCATTTTATACCGCGATAAGAGCACCGCAGAACTTGGAATTGATCCTGAAGTTGGCCTTGGTGGTGGTGATTCTGGTGTTGGTTTTGAGAACTTCCAGGTTCCTACCACCAGGAGCATGGGTATTAAACTGGCGTTAAGCTTTTAGTCACCTCAAAAAATGAAGACAATTATGAAAACGATAATAAAAGTGAAGTTTCTGATACTCGCTGCAGTATTGATGATCTCGAATTCTTGCACTAAGAATTTTACTGAGATGAACACTAACCCGAATTCACCGACAGTGGTTCCGGCAACTAACGTATTTCTACGTGCCACTATTTCAGCTTTAGGTGCTTTATTAAGTGAACGGCTCGATATTTATTATGCCGGATCTTATGCTGGCCAAACAGCTGCTATTGGTACCGGTGATTATGAATACCGGGTGGATATCAATAATGATATGTGGTACGGAATGTATTCCAGCATGAATTCCTTTGTTGACGCAGCCCGTCTGGCAAAAGATGAGGGTAATACTAACCTTTACGCGGCTGCAGTAACGATGAAAGCTTATATGGCACAGCAGACTACCGACATGTGGGGGAAAATTCCCTATTCCGAAGCATTTCGTATGGCAGATGCTATCATTTATCCGAAATATGATACGCAGCAAGAGGTATATACTGCCATTCTTAAAGAGTTGAAAGAAGCTGCCGACTTGCTCAATGCGGGTACAGGTGCGATGGGCGTTGGAGATTGCTTATTTAAGGGTGATATTGACAAGTGGAAAAAATTCTGCAATTCTACCCGCTTAAGGGTGGCCATGCGGATGTCACTCATTGATGAAGCTACTGCAAAAGCGGTGGTTCTAGAAATATTGAATAATCAGGCAACTTATCCGGTAATGACCGAAAATGCTGACAATGCCTATTTCTGGTGGCCGGGAGTAAGTCCCGATCAGGAACTTTGGTTCCAACGCCTGGGTGCTCCTGACGGGAATAAAACAGATCAGTACCGGACGAATAGCGTTCTGGTTAACGTGCTGAAAGACAACAATGATCCCAGATTGCCGGTTTACGTTGATAAAAATAAATATGGCGTTTACAACGGCTACAGGTTCTATTATGGCCAAACCCGTGATACATTGAACAATGGTAATAATGTTTCACATATCGGCGATCGGTTTAGTAATGATCCTAAGGGATTTTCACCTTTGCTGAACTGTGCTGAAGTATATTTTAATATTGCTGAGGCCACCCAGAGAACCTTTATTTCGGGTGATGCAAAGGCTGCCTATGAAATGGGGATCACCAAATCATTGGAGGAGAATAATATTGGTAGTGATGCAATTGCTACATTCCTGACTCAGCCTGAAGTTATCTGGAATGGCGGAACCCTTCCGAATATTAAGAAAATTGCGTTGCAGAAGTGGATTTCTCTCTTTAAACAAAGCGTGGAAGCCTGGTCGGAAAGCAGGAGAACCGACGTGCCTTTGATGACTGGGGTTTCGGAAAATTATGCTTTAAAACACAATCGTCCGCCATTCAGGATGGCCTATGCCGACGAAGAGAAATCCCTAAACACGAGCTTCCCTAAAGAGGTTGTTGAAAGTGATATTTTTTGGGGAACCCAGGTTTGGTGGGATACCAGAAAAGGCATTCAATAGTAATTGGGTTTAGTATGTTTAATGGTTGGATACTGGTATACCTGTTTGGTATCCTGTTGGTCGGAGTGTTGTCGGTAAAATATAAGAAAATGACCAGTGACGGTTATTTTCTGGCCAGCCGCGGGCTGAAATGGCCGGTCATCGGAGCAGCGCTCTTCGCCTCTAATATTTCCACCATCCATCTGGTCGGATTGGCTGCATCCGGGTATAATGAGGGTCTGGTTTGGGGTAACTTTGAGTGGTTAGCGGCGGTGACCCTGATATTGCTGGGGTTGGTATTTGCCCCGTTCTATTTTAAAAGCCGCATCTCCACTCTCCCTGAGTTCCTGGAGAAACGATATGGACCGGGTTCACGCACCGTTCTGGCGTTTATCGGGATTATCGGGGCCCTTTTCGTTCATATCGGAATGAGCCTGTACGCCGGTGCGGTGGTGTTTGAAACATTCTTCGGGATCGATGTGGTCACCTCGATTATCATCATATCATTTGTTACAACCGTATATACTGTTTTAGGCGGATTAAAGGCTGTTGTCGTTACCGAGACTATCCAGACTGTCATCCTGATCGGCGGTGCGGTATTATTGACCGTTATTGCCATTTTTGCCTTGCCCGACAAAGGGGTGCACACTTTGGCTGAATTAAAGGCAGCTCTGAAACCCGGCCAATTAAGCATTCTTCATACGAAAGAAAGCTTAAGTGCACTGGGTGAAGGCGGCTTTGAATCCGGACTAACCTGGTACGCCTGCCTGCTCGGTTACCCGGTTCTTGGTTTATGGTACTGGTGTTCAGATCAGACCATAGTTCAGCGGGTACTCGGTGCAAAGACCCAGCAAGATGCCCAACTGGGACCATTATTTGCCGGATTCCTTAAAATCCTGCCCGTTTTTATCCTTGTACTTCCCGGCGTTATCGCCTATGTGTTGTTCAGGGATATTATCGGGACCGATGCCAATCAGGCTTTCCCCGTGATGATTAATCAGCTTCTTCCGGTAGGCCTAAAGGGCGTAATGGCAGCTACCATGCTTGCTGCATTGATGAGTACCATTGCTGCGGCATTGAACAGTTCAGCTACCTTGGTGGCCGTTGATATTGTTAAAAGACTGAATCCTGCAACTTCAGATAAAAAGCAGATTCAGGCCGGTCGTGTTGCCGCAGTCGTGGTTATGCTCCTGGCAATGGCCTGGTCAACGCAGGGTGACAAGTTTTCCAGCATCTTTGAAGCCATAAATAAAATTGCCGCGGCGATAGCACCGCCGGTTGCGGTGGTCCTTCTGTTTGGAGTATTCTCAAAACGAGGGACCAGGCAGGCGGCGATTTTCACCCTTATCACCGGATTAATACTCGGGATTACCTTCTTCTGCATAGATTTTGAGCCCATCAGCGGCTATATGTATTTCACGAAAGGATTGCACCTGCCATTCATGATGCAGGCCTGGTGGCTTTTCGTCATCTGCACTATGATCTATTTTATAGTTAGTTATCTGACTCCAAAACCAGATCCCGCTGTCATCGAAAAGTACACCTGGGAAAGCCCGCTTGACGTGATTATCAGGGAGAAATTTTCCGGAATCAAAGATCCGAGAGTATGGGCCGGTATATTAATTCTGACCCTGGTACTTTTGTATACCTCATTCTCTTAAATAATAAATTATGAGACAAGCAGTTATGACATCCCCCGGGGTAATTGAACACCTCGATGTTCCGGAACCCGGGCCATTGAAAGAAAATGAAGTCTTGTTGAGGATAAAAAAAATCGGTGTCTGCGGATCGGATATACATGTTTTTCATGGAAAACATCCGGCTACCCCGTATCCGGTTGTGCAGGGACACGAATATTCCGCAATAGTTGAGGCAATTGGAAGCAAGGTAACTAAAGTTAGGCCGGGCATGAAAGCAACTGCCAGGCCGCAATTGGTTTGCGGTAAATGCGGCCCCTGCAGGCGCGGGCAATACAATGCATGCCAGGAGCTTAAAGTCCAGGGTTTTCAGGCTCCCGGGGTAGCTCAGGATTTATTTGTTGTTACCGACGACCGGATAGTGCCATTCCCTGATTCCATGACGTTTGAACAGGGTGCCATGATTGAACCGGCTGCTGTCGGGGCGCATTCAACCAATCGTGTTACCAGCCTTGAAGGAAAGAATGTTGTGGTTTCTGGCGCCGGAACCATTGGTAACCTCGTGGCCCAGTTTGCAAAAGCCAGGGGAGCGAAAAATGTATTGATAACCGATGTAAGTGATTATCGCCTGAATATTGCCCGGCAGTGTGGTATCCCGGCAACTGCCAACATAAAGGATACTTCTTTCGCCGAAAGTGTTCAAGGGTCTATTCGCAGAATCCGGTAGTTAATATGTTTTACCTGGGTGAACATGAACTGAATGTATTCGGGTCGATGATGTACCGGCAGGAGGATTATGAGGCTGCGGTTGAAATGATTGCCTCCGGAAAGATCGTAACGGCACCGTTGCTTACGCGGAGCTTTCCATTAGCTGAATATCTCGATGCCTATCATTTTATTGAACATCAGGGCGATAAAACGATGAAAGTAATGGTCGAACTGTAAGCTTACACACAGCGATGAAACCAATAGTAGCCCTAGCCGGTCAGCTCGGCTTGAATGATGAACTGCCGGTTGCGGCAGGGTATACAGGATTAACCGGTGATGCATTTATTGCAATTTTTACTGCGGGTATCCTGAATCGTCAACAATTAATTTTTAACCCATATCACTAATCACATGAAGAATTTTAATTACCACCAGTCAACAAAAATCCTTTTCGGCAGAGGCCGGATCCATGAGTTGGCAGAGGTTGTCTTGCAATATGGTAAAAAAGCACTGCTCGTGACTACTCCTGCAGCAAATCCGGCATTGGCAGAACAATATACCCGGGTGAAAGAAGACCTTGCTGATCAAGGCATAGTGGTTATCCATTTCGATGGTGTCATACCCAATCCTACCGTTGCAACCATTTCTGCCGGGGCGCTTATGGCCAGAAAATTTGGAGCTGAAGTTATTGTCGGACTCGGCGGAGGCTCAAGCATGGATGCCGCCAAAGCGATCTCTGTTGAAGCTACCCATCCGGGGACCAGCTGGGACTATCTGTTTTACAAAACCCCGCAGCCTGACCCTAAAAAGCTTTTACCGGTAATTGCCGTTTCAACAACTTCCGGAACCGGTTCGCAGGTTACCCAGGTGGCTGTGGTCACCAATCCTGAAGTCCGCGACAAATCTGCTCTTTACAATAATATCCTGTACCCGCAGGTTTGTATTATCGACCCTGACCTGATGCTGACGGTGCCGAAGTTTGTGACCGCAACAACGGGGTTTGATGTGCTCTGCCATGCCTTCGAAAGCACCATTAACCCTGGAACAGGAGCCTACGTTGACCTGCTGGCCTGGGAGGCGATTTCCATTGTGGCCGGAAACCTTCCTCTGGCTCTGTCGGATCTGAATGATATTGATGCCCGGGAAAAAATGGCATGGGCAGATACACTTGCCGGTTTATGTATCGCCAATGCCGGAGTCACACTCCCTCATGGCATGGGTATGGCTATTGGCGGAATGTATCCACATGTGGCCCATGGCGAAGCATTGGCTATTGTTTATCCTGCATTTGCTGAATTTACCTGGGAAGCCGCAATTCCGCAATTTGCTAAACTGTCTAAGATTTTGAATCCTCATTTGATCGGATATTCTGATCACGATGCTGCACGGAAGAGTCCGCTGGAGATTGTTAAGTTTCTTCACTTGATCGGGTTGAATAAAAAATTGAGTGATATCAACATGCCGGAAAATGAAATCGGAGCTCTGGCAAAACAATGCATGGTATTGCCCGATTATAAAGGAAATCCGCGTGTGGCAACAGCTGATGAAATGATTGAATTAGTCAGGAATTCTTTCTGATATTTGTTAATATTCATGTTATGAAGCGATTATGCAGGGAGATTTCCGGATTATTCATCCTTCTGTTGTATTCTTTCCCTGCTCTCCTTATGGCGCAGGAAAATAGTCTCGCGCTCACCCCTCCAATGGGTTGGAATAGCTGGAATGCCTTTGAAGCCAAAATAGATGAAGCAAAGATCAGGGCCATTGCTGATGTGATGGTGTCCTCCGGAATGCGGGATGCCGGATTCACTTACCTGGTTCTTGATGATGGCTGGATGGCAAAAGATCGCGACAGCATCGGTAACCTGATGGCCGATCCGGAAAAATTCCCATCCGGAATGAAGGCGATCGGTGATTATATCCACAGCAAAGGGCTGAAATTCGGTATTTACGAATGTCGCGGATATCTCACTTGCCAGCGGCTGCCCGGAAGTTTTCACCATGAGCAGGCCGATATGAATTCATTTGCCTCGTGGGGAGTCGACTACATCAAGCTTGATGCCTGCTATGCCGAAAAGAACGGGCGGCTGACAACGGAGGATTTGAAAATCTATCACGATTGTATTGCAAAAACCGGAAGGCCAATGATCCTGAGCATTTCGGATTTTGGCAACGGGGCCTGGGCCTGGGGCGGTAAGGAATTCGGGCAGCTCTGGCGCACTTCCGGGGATATTTATCCCTGGATGGAGTCTGTTTACTTTTGTGCCAATACCTCCGGCGGAAGTGAATCCACCCATCCCGGATTCAACGGATTGTGGCAGTTTGCCGGACCGGGCCATTGGAATGATCCGGATATGCTGCAAGTCGGCAACCTGGCCAATGACACTGAAAACAGGGCACACTTCAGCCTCTGGTGCATGCTGTCCGCACCGCTCATGGCAGGCTGCGATCTACATACTATGTCCGATACCGTCAGGCGAATCTTTACTGCCAGGGAGGTGATTGCCGTGAATCAGGATCCGAGAGGACAGCAAGGGTATAAGGTTTTTGAAAAAGGTGGCATCGAAATTTATAATAAACCGCTTTCTGACGGCACAACCGCAGTGTTGCTGCTCAATAAGGATTCAGTAGCGGCAGATATTACAGTTACCTGGGAGCAGGTCGGGTTGAAAGGAACTCAGCCGGTCAGGGATTTATGGGAAAAGAAGGATCTGGGCAAATTCAGCGGCAAGTTTACTGCCAAAGGTCTGGTTCGGAATGGGCTGATGCTGATCAGGGCAGGCAGCCCGGGTGGAAAACCACTGGCGGGTCCAATTCCGGCACCTTTGGAAAAATATTCCGTCACCAGGAGCGGTGTCACTCTGCTGGGCGATATCTGGTATATCATGAAAAGCGGCGACGCGCCCCGTATGGACCGAAATCATCAGGGCGATGCTATCAAAATAAACGGAATAGTGTATGACAAGGGACTCGGTTGCAAAACTGAATCAAGGATCATGTATAAACTAAATGGCAAGGGAGACCGTTTTCAGGCTTCCGTTGGGATCGATGATGCTTATGCCGGTAATGAACCTGGGCGTTTCCGGGTATTAAACGAGGATGCCTTCGGCGACCGGGCAATTTTCGACTCCGGTAAAATATTGAAGGGTACTGCTGCTGTCGATATTGATATCGATGTCAAAGGGCTCGAATATATTCTGCTCGAATTCCTTGGAAAGGAGGTCATCGGGGATTGGATCAATCCAAGGATCATTCAGTAGAGACAGATAATTATCTGTCTCTACAAGGGGTCAGGGGCACCCCCCGCCAGGCAGAAACCTGGGCGGTCCGGACCGACAAGTATTCCACAGGTCAAAAATGCCAGGGATGCTTTTTTTAACCAACAGATTTTTGTTGATCGCGGATTATGGGACAGTTATCTGTTTGATGGCGACCGCAATACGGCTTTCTATCCTGGCCGTCGGTGGGGCAGGAGCAGATAGGTGTAAGGAAGGAAACCTTTAACTCCCTAAAATCAGGCAAACTCATGTTGCTGATGTTTATATAGAATCTGATCTTTATATTCTGATGGGGTTAGACCGGTATGCTGCCTGAAATGCCGGTGGAAATTCGAGCTGTTATTGTATCCGCAGGAGAAAAAGGTTTCCGTGACATTGAAATTACCGTTGGATAACATCTTGCAGGCCTGGTTAATCCTTACTTCAATCAGAAATTGAGAGAAGGTTTTGTTAGTCCGCAATTTGAAAAACCGGCAAAAGGCTGTTGGGGTCAGATTGATTAGTCCGGCAACTTCATAAAGGGTTATTCGTTTTTCAAAATTCTTTGTGATATAGTCAAAGATTCTTTTGAGTTTAAGATTGTCTTCCTTGCCACTCACATGCGGTATGCTTGATGAAATATATTCAAA
>JAPLDV010000851.1 GCA_026391235.1 Bacteroidia bacterium
CACGAATTCCTCACTGCCTTTTTCGACTTCAAGAATACTGAATGACCTGCCGGGTTGGTGAAGCATGAACTCGTGGATCCATTTGGTTGACCAGATGCAGGCCTTAATGCCCGGAAACTCCTTCGTAACCCGTCCGAATATTTCCTTTTGCCGGTTTTCCAGGACTGGTAAAAATGGTGGTAAAATGACCAGAGAAAACCAGGTTTTGTCAATGGCACGAATGATTCCGTTTTCTTTCAGATTATATATGCGCCAGCGGATAGTGGTTTCTTTTACCTCCGGATCCAGCTCCCGAAAGAACTCATAGAGTTGAGCTCTTGTAAATGCAGTAGTGTCGCTTACCTCAGATTGAGCAGCTCACTGGCATCGTCCAATATCTTTTTTTCAAATCCTTTCAGATAGATTTCGGTAGTTTCCTCCTTGGTGTGGCCCATCATTTCCTTGATTATGGCTGAAGAGGTGCCCTGACTCTTAAGGACTGATGCAAAAGTGTGCCGGGCAACATAAGTGGTCAACGGGGTTTCAATCTCCAGGGTTTTGCCGATTTCCTTCAAAACCCGGTTAACCAGCTGGGTAGCGGTTTTGATCCGGGTGTATTGTTTGGCCGTATCAGTTACGGAATCATTCAGGATGGTGAAAACATATCCTTTGGGCGAATAGTTGTGGCAGTAGTTGAGGATTTCCCGCAAGGGTTCAATGATCGGGATCCTGAAGGATTTTGTGTACCGGGTTTTGGTCCGGAAATACTCGATTGAAGTATTCCATCCTGGAGAAAAGTTACCTGACACAATTCAGGCCTCCAGAGAGGGAAATGAGTTCGTTCTTAATGTGCCTGTAAAAAGGAAATGCGCATTGGTGCATTTGAGAAAGCAGTAAAAACGTAAAAAACTGATTGACTAGCTATTATATTAGTCAGTTACCCAGTTCCCGATCTTCACTTCGTTCAGTTTTATCATATGCTTAGAATAGATGACGACCACTTTGGACAGACCTGGTAGCAAATCGAAGGAATTATCATCAAACCAAACCGAAGGGGTATGTTTGTCTGACAGTTTCGTCTCTGCATTTTTCCAGTCCAAATGGATCAACCGGGCATATTTATCGGTAGATATTTTAACCTTTGTCTCCCATTGATCGGCAACTAGTTTCTGATCAAGCACTGACATTGCTATTTTTGGCTCTTCCCAGATGATATTCTTCCATCCATCGGCAAAGTAGCTCACAACATCCTGTTGAATTCCGTCTACAACAACACTCAGAAAATAGTAAGAATTAGCCGGAGAAGCTAACTTGCCGGAGTTTTTACGGTAAAATTCGCTGGTGCAATTTTTATCCTGATTAAAAACAACAGAGTCTTTCCAGATGATTTTACCGGATAGTTCTTGCAGGCCATAAACGGCTATGACTGATATTTTTTTAGCGGTTTCGTTGGCCATAGCGAAGCGGACCACGCTGTCCCTTTCAAATATTATAGGCAAAATAGGTTTGCAGGCCCTTTTTGCGGCATAAAAAGAGGGCTTAGGCTGGTAGTAATAGTCTATGATCGACCAATTGGAAGTTGGCCAGCAATCGTTGTACATCCAACTCATGGTCCCTCCGTTATTTGGCCGGTCGTAC
>JAPLDV010000228.1 GCA_026391235.1 Bacteroidia bacterium
GGTATTGAGCAATTTTCTCCCGTATGGATCATAGAAAAAACGGATCAGGGTGCTAAAGCAGTCAAGGCAGTTTTTGATTCTCTCCCTTTGCTTTATGACGTATCCATCCAGCCGGTTGTTGATTTGGAAAACCTGATAAAATCTATTGAAAACCATCATCTCATCATAGTTGATTCAGGAGTCGTTACAACCAAAGGAAAGCTATTGTCGGATGAATTGCCCAAGGCTCTAAAAAATCTTAAAAATGTACCGGTTATTATTATGGCCCCGAGTATGGTTAATCTCAGCAAAGATGACCTTTTGGCGAGAGGTTTATTTTCCATCCTGAGAAAACCGCTGTTTCCCAGGGATATTAAAGCAACATTGTCTGAAAAGTTCAAACAGGCCAGCCGGACCATTTCGCCTGATAAGCAAGATAGTGTTGAAACTATGGTTGCGCGGCCGCTGCACATCCTGTTGGTCGAGGACAATCCGATCAACACCAAATTGGCTGTAGGATTAATCCAGCTCAAGAACTGGAAGGTTGATTGTGCAATAAATGGCACTGAGGCAGTCGCTATGTTCCGGGAAAATATATATGATCTGATCCTGATGGACATACAAATGCCTGAAATGGACGGTATGGAAGCTACACAGAAAATAAGGGAAATTGAGGCTCTCAAAGGGCTTAGCCCCATTCCGGTTGTAGCCCTGTCGGCCCATGCAATGAAAGGTGATATCGATAAAGCTCTGAGCTGTGGCATGGATGATTATATCACCAAGCCTTTTAAACCCAACGAATTGTATTCTCTGATCGAAAACCTCACCCGTCTAAAAACCGGAAATCATCTCCTATTATGAATCCTATCCAAATTGAAGATTAACCTTAAGAAACATGCACAGGATATGAAAAACTGGTTAAAAAATCTCAGGATCAAGGGAAAACTAAATCTGATGATCGGGGTATCCCTGGTAGCATTAGTCATTTTAGGATTGACGGCAAACTTCCTGATTAATACCACTAAGGTGGTCAATATCATGTTGATCGCACAGCGGGACTACATGATTGATTATCATAAAAGCCTTGAAAATTTCTATTTATACCGGGCCGATGAAATCAAGTATAATGACAGTCTCGCCTCGGCAATAAAAAAAATCGAAAGTGCCAACATCAAACTCGAATTATTCAGTGATGTTGATGGCCTTATGAAAAAGACGAATAAGGAGATTGCCGATTCGGTGGTCCAGGTCTATAATACCAGCGAAGAAGACGCCGAATTGTTGGTCAGGCGAATAAGACTGCTCAACTTTTTTAAAATTAAACAAATTGTCCAAAGCTCAGATGCTGCCAAAGGTGCGTTGGAACCAGCAGGAAACATCTTAAGGGTATATATAGGCTTTCTGAATGAAATGGCACAAGATGATATAAATGCTTCGATCATCAACCTTGATGTTTTTGTCAAGGACATGGCTAAAAAAGAGGTGAAATATGTTAATGCTGTCAAAGAAATAAGTAATACCACAATTTTTGCCTTGCGCTTTTCTATTGTTTTTCTCGTGTTGATTCTTGGCCTGCTGATTATATTTTTATCGAGAGCGATCTCAGGAATGGTTACAAAACCGGTATTAGAGATACGAGGTCATTTGAGAAATATGGCACTGGGTGACCTTTCGGGCGATAGTACCTATCAATCTAAAGACGAGATTGGCCAGCTGACTGATTCATACCGCCAGATGAAGTCTATTTTACTGGAGCAGGTTGAGCAGGCCAAGCGTGTTGCAAAAGGGGATTTTGAGAATGCGCTGACACCACGTTCGGAAAAGGATGAGCTTACGATTGCATTAAATGAAATGACAGCGAGCCTGAAACAGGTAAAAATCAACAACGATCGCGACAGCTGGATCAAATCGAGTCAGAATGAGCTGAGCTTTGAGATTCAGGGAGATATCGACCTGGCCAGCGTGGGACAAAAGATAGCAGGATTGGTATCGCGCCAGCTGAGCGCCCTCACATCGGCATTGTTTGTTTATAAGGATAAAGACAAAATCGAATTCGTTGGGGGATATGCCGTTAACAGCGAACAGGCAAAAGCAAGGATTTTCAAGCCGGGTGAAGGATTGATCGGACAGGTTGTATTAGACCGGAAAGCCCGTATCATCGAGGATGTACCGGATAACTACCTGGATATTTACAGTGGCCTCGGCAGGCAGAAACCCGGCTTTCTTATGATTGTTCCCTGCATTTATAATAGCGTTGTTGAGGGTGTTCTGGAACTGGGCAGCCTGAAACCTTTCGGGGAGGCTTCAACCGATTATATTAATCTGATCTCAGAATCCATCGCTATTGCTATCCAGTCGTCGAAAAACAGGACAGCCTTGCAGGAACTTCTGGCAAAACAGCAGAAATTGATGGAAGAGCTTCAGGTTCAGCAGGAAGAATTGAGGCAATCCAACGAAGAGCTTCAGGTTCAGCAGGAAGAATTAAGGCAATCCAATGAAGAGCTGGAAAGCCAGACAAGGGAGCTTGAAGAATCGAAGGCAAATCTTCAGGCTCAGCAGGAGGAACTGCGGGTAACCAATGAGGAATTGTCGGAGCGTACGCGGGCAATCGAGAACCAGCGTGAATCCCTCAGAAAGAAAAATGACGAGCTCGAGAAAGCACGACAGGACATCGAGAATAAAGCGCGTGAGCTGGAGCAGGTAAGCACTTATAAATCAGAGTTCCTGGCCAATATGTCGCATGAGCTCAGAACTCCTCTCAACAGCATTCTGGTTCTTTCACAGATCCTGGCTCAAAATAAAACCCAAAACCTGAGCGAAAAGCAGATAAAATCAGCCGAAACCATTAAATCATCCGGAGAGAACCTGCTCGTACTGATCAATGAAATCCTTGATCTGGCGAAGATAGAATCCGGAAAGGTCGACTTACATCCCGAACCTATCGAAATTGCATCCCTACTTTCTGATCTTAAAGAAACCTTCATTCCGATTGCGGAAGACAAGGGATTGAGACTGGAAATGTCAGTTTCTGAACACCTTCCGCGAGATATACACAATGACACGCTTCGGCTAGGCCAAATACTCCGGAACCTGATTGCCAATGGAATCAAATTTACGGAAAAGGGTTCCATCAGGGTTAAGGTAAGCCGGCCTCTAAATCCCGAATCTCTGCAGCCAAAATTCCAAAACCGTCACGATCTCATTGGATTTTACGTAGAAGATTCCGGAATAGGGATCCATAAAGATAAACAGAAGGAGATTTTTGATGCATTCAGGCAGGCCGATGGTACAACTTCGAGGAAATTCGGCGGCACCGGACTGGGACTGGCGATTTCCCGAAACTTCGCCAGGATGATGGGCGGGGATATCCTTCTCAATAGCAATCCCGGCCACGGCAGCTCATTCCTGCTTATCATCCCGGAAAATGTCAAATTGGAATCCAAACTTTTGCCCTCATCAGCAACTGATACACCAATTGAAGTACCCGGGATCACAAAACAGGAGAATGTCAGGTTTGTTGAACCGGTACCGGATTACGACAACTCTTTGGTAACCGAAGATCTTTCAATTGACGATGATCGCAAAAATATCAAAAAGGGAGATACATTTTTGCTGATCATCGAGGATGATGTTTCGTTCGCTCAGATTATCTACGACCTGGCGCATGAAAAAAACTTTAAGTGCATGATCGCGCCAAACGGTGAAACAGGTTTGCATTATGCTGATTATTACAATCCAAGCGCAATTATCCTTGATATCGGGTTGCCCGGAATTGACGGTTGGCAGGTTATGAAACGGCTCCAGGAGAATCCTAACACGCGTCATATTCCCGTTCACTTTATGTCGGGAGCTGATAAAGGCCTGGAAGCTCTTAAAAAAGGAGCTATTGGCTTTCTCAGGAAACCGGTAACCGTTGATGAAATTAATGAAGCATTCGACAAAATTGAAGGGCTGATCTCTAAACCGTTAAAGAAATTACTGGTGGTGGAAGATGATGAGGCTATGAGGCTCAGTATCAATGAATTAATTGGCGAAGAGAATATCCGGATTGTTTCTGCAAGAAAAGGTCAGGAAGCATTGGATCTTCTTAAAAATGAAATATTTGATGCCATGATTCTCGATCTTGGCCTCGAGGATATGACCGGTTACGACCTGTTGCAAAAGATCGGAAAAAGGAATGATGCCCACAAGATGCCTGTAATTATTTATACCGGTAAAGAACTTACCCGGGAAGAGGAGGAGAAACTGCAATCATATTCCGACCGGATCATCATTAAGGGAGTGAAATCTCCCGAACGGCTGCTGGCAGAAACCACCCTGTTCCTGCACCAGGTTGAAGCCAATTTACCGGCAGATAAGCAGAAAATGCTGCGGAATCTTCATCCTAAGGAAGATGTGATGAAGGATAAATCAATTTTGATTGTTGATGATGATATGCGAAATGTTTTTGCTTTAACCAGTTTACTTGAAGACCTCGGATTAAAAATATTGATCGGAAAAAATGGCAGGGATGGGATTAATAAGTTGAAAGCCAATAATGTCGATCTGATTCTCATGGATATTATGATGCCGGAGATGAATGGTTATGAAGCGATGGAAGAGATCCGGAAGGATCAGCAATTTCGCAAATTGCCTATTATTGCGTTAACAGCCAAGGCGATGCCGGGTGATCGTGAGAAATGCATCCATGCAGGAGCCACTGATTACCTGACCAAGCCGATTGATTCAGAAAAATTAATATCAATGTTGCGGGTATGGTTGTACAGGAACTAAATGAAGAAACCTTACCGCAGGATCCGCAGTTAATAGAGATCAATCTGCTGCTTGATGGTATCTACCAGCGGTATGGCTATGATTTCCGTGATTATGGGAAAGCGCATGCAAAGAGGCGTATTTTGCATCGCCTCGCCCTTTCAGGAATCGCATCGGTTTCGGAACTCCAGCATCGGATGTTGTATGACGAATCATTCTTCAATCTATTGTTACAGGATCTTTCGATCAATACCACAGAGATGTTCCGTGATCCGGAATTCTTTCTTTCGGTGCGCGAGCAGGTAATACCTGTTCTAAAAACCTACCCATTTATCAAGATATGGCACGCCGGCTGTTCAACCGGTGAGGAAGTTTATTCGATGGCCATACTGCTGAAAGAAGAAGGTTTGTTGAACCGGACTCAGATTTATGCCACTGATTTTAACCCATCCGTACTTCAGAAGGCTCGTGAGGCGATCTATTCGGCTACTCAAATGAAGGAATACACCCGAAATTATATTAAATCGGGCGGGAAATATTCATTTTCCGATTACTATAATGCACGATATGATTCGGCAATATTGAAAAAGACCTTGAAAGAAAATGTGGTTTTTGCTGATCATAACCTGGTCACCGACAGTGTTTTCGGTGAGATGAACCTGGTGATGTGCCGGAATACCCTGATATATTTTAACAAAAACCTTCAGGACAAAGTCATCAGTTTATTCCGCGACAGTCTGGTTTCAGGGGGATTCCTATGCCTGGGATCAAAGGAGAGCATCACATTTTCCCAGCACAAGGACGTATTCGAACCGGTGGTCGGGAAATGGAAGATATTCCGGAAGAAATATTAGAACATGAAGAGGGTTAAGAGGTTAACGTTGTGTAGAGACGCATATTTGCGTCTTAAATAAAGGCTAAGCTAGATTGAGGAGAGTATGTCCGGGAAGATTAAGATACCATATGATGCCATTGTGATCGGTACCTCGGCCGGCGGCCTGGATGCGCTTGGAATTATTCTGCCA
>JAPLDV010000387.1 GCA_026391235.1 Bacteroidia bacterium
CCGATTGCCCCGATATTAACCGTTCCAAATTTCCCGCTAAATCATTTGTTGATGACGTATGCAGCTATTCCACCAATGAAGTAGCCATAAACTGGAATGCACCTCTTTTCTTTGTGTTGGGAGCATTGGATTGGTTAACAAATAGTAAAAGAAGTGACAAGTGACGAGTGACGAGTGACAATATTGCCACGGAGACACGGAGAGCACGGAGAGCACGGAGAAACACAGAGAAGATAATATTTTAAAGACTAATCTCCGTGAAACTCCATGGTCTCCGTGTCTCCGTGGTAAGTTTTGTTGGGATTAATAAAAAATGACAACTATGAAAAAGATAAATCTGATTCTTTTAGTTCTGATGATGGCCTTACTTTGGCCTTGCCCGACCGAAGCTCAGCAGGCTCCCTTTAGTCGGGGAGTGAACCTGACTGGATGGTTCCAGGCCAATAGTGTGAGGCAGATCCAGTTTAATCGCTATACAAAAAAGGACTTCGGGAACATTAAAAGTTTGGGATGCGATGTCATCCGGCTTCCGATCAATCTGCATTTCATGACCAACGGACAGCCGGAATACCGGATCGATCCGCTGTTTTTTGAATTTCTCGATCAGGTAGTAACCTGGGCAGAGGATCTTAATCTGTTCCTTATTTTGGATAATCATACGTTTGACCCGGCTGCCAATACCGATCCCAATATCGGCACCATCCTCGAAAAAGTCTGGCTCCAGATGGCAACGCATTATAAGGACCGGTCGCAATACATTATGTATGAAGTTCTCAATGAACCGCACGGAATCGCCGATCAATTATGGAACACGATCCAGCTGAACGTAATCAACAAAATCCGGTCGGTCGATACCCGGCATACGATTGTGGTTGGGCCGGCCAATTGGAACAGTTACAACAATCTGGCGAATCTTCCGCGGTACACTGATACTAATCTCCTGTATACCTTTCATTTCTATGATCCATTCCTGTTTACCCATCAGGGTGCCACCTGGGTTGATCCTTCCATGGCACCGCTTGCAGGGGTACCTTTCCCGTACCGGGCCGACAGTATGCCCGTCCTGCCATCTGCCCTGACCAACACCTGGGTTGGGGATAATTATCGCAGTTACCCGACTGATGGAACCGTCCAAAAAGTTAAACAATTGATCGATATTGCGGTCCGCTTCAGAGACGATAGAAAAGTTCCCGTCTTTTGCGGTGAATTTGGGGTTTATATCCCAAACAGTCACAACAACCACCGCGTATACTGGTACGAAGTGGTCAGGAAATATCTGGAAGAGAAGCAGATAGCCTGGACTTCCTGGGATTACCATGGCGGTTTCGGTTTGTTTAAAGCGGGAAGTAACGGCTTGTTTGAGCATGATCTCAACGTTTCGCTTTTAGGAGCAATGGGCTTAAATATTCCGGATCAAACGGAATATAAACAGGTACCGGATTCGACCGGGTCGATGATTTATTCTGATTTGCCCGGCGACCAGCTGTTTGAATCGAGTTACAACAACGGGACCATCGACTATTACTCAACAGATCGCCCGAATAATGGCAAATATTGTTTGAAGTGGACCGGAGCTATTCGATACAATACCATTGGCCTGGATTATTTGCCCGACAGGGATTTTTCGGAACTCGTTCAAAAAAACTATGCCCTGGATATGATCCTCAGGGGCGATACACCGGGACTGAGTTTTCAGATCCGGTTCATTGATTCCAAAACATCCGAGGCATCCGATTATCCCTGGCGGATGGGGATTACCATCAATAATCAGATGGCTCCCTGGGACCGGAAATGGCATCACCTGTATATCCCGCTGAGCCAGATGGCGGAACTGGGTGGATGGTATAATAACAACTGGCAAAATCCGCAGGGGAAGTTCGACTGGAAAGCTATTGACCGGATTGAGATTGTGGCCGAGAGCGGACCTATCGGAAAGGGTAGATTCTGGTTCGATAATATTCAGATAACTGATCAGGATACGGCACAAATATTTGATAACTCAGAATTTACAGGTTACGATCCCATTATGGCCATGGTCAAAACCGTTCAGGCCTGGCCCAATCCGGCAGCGGATTATTTATTCATCGCAACAACAGCCATTGATCCTGTCGCTTTTCAGGTAATCGATTTGCAGGGAAGAATGGTCTCAACCGGTAACCTTGCCGGGCAGGCAAGATTGGATATATCAGAGTTCCCGGATGGATCCTATTTTTTACGGGTAATTGGTTGTGCAGTGGTCCGTTTTTGTAAAATCGGGGCGATCTGAACCGGATTAGGCATAAAGCTCATTGGGTTTAACATGGCATTGGAATGGAACGCGGATGACGCGGATGCTTCGCAGCGCGGATCAACGCGGATGCAAATAGGAAAACCGGCAAATTTTCATCGCTGGGGTTTCAAAACAGTATTCAGGGGCTTGTGGTGTTACCGGCTGAAACCAGCTGTCCAATGAGATGCTGGTTTCAAAACGAGTCCAAAACAAAAATTCCGCACACCGGTGCGATTATTTCAAATATTTTCAATTCTTTTTTGGTAAATTTGATAAAGCAAGAGTAACCGAACCTGCTTAATCCCCGGAGCACCCATGGAACAGTCCTTCCTCAAAAAGCTGACCGAAATTACAGAGGCAAAACTCAGTGATCCCCAATTCGGGGTAAATGAGTTGGCCCGTGAGATGGGGATGAGCACAACCAGCCTGTACCGTAAAATTCATGCCCTGACCGCGAAATCACCCATCCAGTTCATCAAGGAAATCCGGCTCAGGAAGGCCATGGAACTGATGAAGCAGGAAGGAATGACGGCAGCGGAAGTTTCCTATCAAACCGGATTCAGCTCCCCGGCCTACTTTACCAATTGTTTCCACGATTTTTACGGGTATCCTCCCGGGGAAGTAAAGAAAATGAGGGGCGATAGTCCGGAGGAACACGACCATCTTGAAAGCCTTGAAATACAAGGCCCGGCACCGGAATCAGGTAAGGATGGGGGGAAAAAACCGGAGCGGAAAAAGCTGACCGGACGGCTTCTCTTCGCTGCCGCAACAGGCTTCCTGATAGTTTTGTTCTTCCTGGTTTTTGTGATTATTCTGGGCAATGCCAACCAGGAAAAATCCATAGCCGTGCTGCCTTTTAAATCGCTAAGCGATGATCCTGATCAGCAATATCTTGCTGATGGAATGATGGAAACTATTCTCCTGTATCTTACACAAATCAAGGACAAGGATTTACGGGTATTGGGGAGCACATCGGTTCAGCAATACCGGGAAACCAAAAAAACCATGGAAACCATAGGCAGGGAACTCCATGTAAAATATATCCTTGAAGGCCGTTCGCAAAAATATGGTGATAGCGTAAGATTAATAGTGCAATTGATAAAGACTGATAAGGAGGGTCATCTTTGGTCTGAAAAATATGACAAAAAATGGAAAGACATTTTTAATGTTCAGAGTGAAGTGGCCCAGACCATAGCAAGTAAGATCCATGTTGCTGTATCACCAGAGGAAAAAATGCTCATGGAAAGCCCGCCAACCTCCGATCTGACGGCATACGATTATTTTTTGCGTGGGAATGATTTCTTCAAGCACAGCAACGAGAAAAAAGAAATGATACTTGCCATCCGGATGTACGAAAAAGCGGTTAAGATAGATCCCAATTATACGTTAGCATGGGTGGGATTAACCAGGTGCTACAGGTTTTTATTCTGGAATTATAATACCGGAAGCGACGAAACTCTGGCACTGGCAGGAAAATACCTGGATAAAGCCTTGGTCTTGTCTCCCGGTTTAAAGGAGGTGCGGATTGAAGAAGCCAGTTATTATTATCAGTGCAAACGCAACTATTCAAAATCACTTCAGCTGTTGGAGAGGCTGAAAACCGAATACCCCAATGACGATGCGATTTGTTTTTGGA
>JAPLDV010000662.1 GCA_026391235.1 Bacteroidia bacterium
GTCATTATTACCGAAGATGATCCGCAGGGTGGAGTGGATCACATTGATGCGCATCGCTCTGTACTAATAATGGCCGGCCCTTATGTGAAAAAGGGATATGTATCTCATACCCATGCAAATTTCGGATCCATTCTGAAAACAATTTACAACATCCTTAATGTACCTTATGTAAATCAGTTTGATGTTACCGCATCGTTGCTACAGGATTTTTTCACTCCCCTGCCCGATTATACTCCGTATACCATGGAATTGCATGATTCACGGATATTTGATGCAGACAAAGCGATGAAAAAGTACAATCGCACCATCGACTGGCGCAAAATAGAACAGGGTCCGCCGATTGATAATGAAGATGTTGAACGTCAGGTACATTACAAAAAATAAATCAAATGAAACTAATAAAAACTGTTTTAAAGGCACTTGGGCTATTATTCCTCCTGTTAGTAGTGGGATCAGCCTTTTGGACCTGTTCGAACCTGAAGGATCGCCATCCGGGATACAAAGCCGATCTGAAAATAGTTAGCGGAAATCCTGCCCCGTTAAATGCCGGTTTTGCTGCCATGCCAATAACACCTGAAGTTCCCGACCGATGGATCGATAAGAACGGGGATGCCGAGTATCGTCCCAAAGACGGCGATACCTTTACCGACGGTAACGGCAATGGCGTTTTTGATCCGGTGTGGATTGCAGGCTTCGGCAACAGCAAGGCCGCCAACGGGATACATGATGATCTTTGGGCCAGAACCATGGTGATCGATGATGGTAAAACGCGTCTGGCAATTGTAGTGCTCGATGCCATCGGGTTCTTCAGCGATGCCGTGATTGATGTCAGAGAACTGATTCCCACTGAGGCAGGTGTATCCTATACGATTATCACCTCCACTCATACACACCAGGGTCCTGACTTAATGGGACTCTGGGGTAAATCTCCTTTTAAGTGCGGTGTTAACAGGAAATACATGGAATATGTTAAAAACCAGATCGTCACTTCGGTGGTTACTGCGGTAAAGAATATTCGCCCGGCCCGATTATCAATATCAGAAGATCTGACCGGGGCCATTCCATTGGTAAAGGATACCCGAAAACCGGAAGTCTTTGATTCCGGGCTGAGATTAATCAGGGCCATCGATAAGGAGAATGGCAAAACCCTGGGATCACTGATTGCCTGGGCCGATCATGGAGAAACCTTATGGAGCGATAATCTGCTTTTATCTTCCGATTTCCCGCATTATTTTCGCGAAGGTGTTGAGAAAGGAGTATACAACGGCGATAGCCTGGCTAAACCGGGGATCGGAGGGGTCGCTGTTTACATTAATGGTGCCGTCGGCGGATTGATGACAACCCATCCCAGCCTGACCGTTAAAGATCCTTTTACGGGTCAGGAATTTAAGGAACCTACTTTCGAAAAAGCCGAAGCACAAGGAAAAACCCTTGCGCTGCTCGCTTTGAATTCAATGGATAAACCAGCTGAAACCATTGATTCCGCCTCGATTTCACTCATTGTACGAACATTTACATTGCCGGTAAAAAATACATTGTTCAGGCTGGGAATTGCTTTGGGTGTTTTCGACCAGGGCTCAACGGGCTGGATGAAAATGCGCTCTGAGCTTTCCGTTTTCAATATCGGGCCGCTCTCGTTTGCCACCATCCCGGGTGAAGCATATCCCGAAATTGTTAACGGAGGCGTTGAAGCACCCGAAGGACAGGATTATACTATCCAACCCGTTGAGGTGCCATCCGTCAGGGAGATGATGACAGGGAAATACAAATTTATCTTTGGCCTGGCTAATAGTGAAATCGGCTATATTATTCCCAAAAGTCAATGGGATGTCAAGGCGCCATTTACCTACAAAGAAGACGGTGGCCCTTACGGCGAAGAGAATTCATTGGGTCCCGAAACGGCGCCAATATTGCACAAAAATTTAAAGGAAATGCTGCTTGAAATTAAACGACATTGATCTATATGTTTATGAAATCTAAAAAAGTAAAACGCATTTTGTGGGGCCTTCTTGGCTTACTTCTTTTATTTTGCCTGCTGATGGTCACACCAAGAATATGGTCGGCACTAAATCCTAAAAAACCACCACTGGGTTATCATTTTATGGTTCCGGCATATATCGCAGTCGGTGTGGGTCTGGAGGAGCTGATCAATAAAACCCCTGCTATTCCCGAAAACATTGAAGAAATTAAAAATATTGAATACAAAAATATTAATGGAAAATCGCTTCAATTAGATATCTACAGACCAAAAAACCTCAATAAACCAGCGCCTTTGCTAGTCTTTATTCACGGAGGCGCCTGGAAAGGCGGCAACCGGGCGGATTATCTGATTTACCTGGTCGACTTTGCGAAGAGGGGTTATATTACAGCTACGGTTTCGTACCGGCTGCTGAAGGATGGTCCTTATCCTGACTGCGCTGAAGATATTACCGATGCGGTCCGCTGGTTTTACAACAATGGGGAGAAATACGGATATGATCCTGACCGGATTGCCCTCGTCGGTGGCTCGGCAGGAGCGCACCTGGCTCTGCTGGCGGCTTATGGATGGGGAAAACATGCTGTAAACAGCGACAGTACAGAGGTTCCTGAAAATAGTCATCGGATAAAGGCTGTTGTTGACATCTATGGGCCTGTCGACCTGACAACTGAATACGCCCGGAACCAAACCCTTGTAACCTCATTTATTGCTCATTCTTTTAAGGAAACACCGGAATTATACAGGCAGGCATCCCCCATAAATTATCTGGATAAAACCGATCCTCCCACCATGATACTTCATGGAACATCCGACGAACTTGTTCCGATCAGCCAGTCGGATATGTTAAAAGCACTTCTCGACAGTCTGGGTGTTCCTAATGTTTATTACCGGGTACCCTTATGGCCTCATACCATGGACATAGTTAAGAGGGTAAATGATTTCAGCCAGCTGAAGATGAGCGATTTTTTTGAGAAATATCTGAAATAAAAGACAAAATGTCTGTTTAAGCAACCCGTTTACTATTGCTAATATCTAACATTAGATTAATCGTACCTTAGTATTTAAAACTTGCATGAAATGGAAAAAGAAAAAATCATACATCTGCCCATCCTTATTGAACAGGATGAAGATAATATTTATATTGTGAGTTGCCCTGTGTTTAAAGGTTGCCACTCCAACGGAAAAACCGTTGATGAAGCTCTTAAGAATATCAAAGAAGTTATCAACAAACACACTTTTTGAACCGTTTCATCGGATTCGGGGAATTGCAGGTTTCACTTAAAGCCGCTTCTTTTTAATTCGTTGCGCAAATTTGATCTGTGTTAATCATAATAATCTGCGTCATCAGCGTTCCATTGAATTTACTTGGCCGGAGCAGGACTCTCGCTGATCAGTTTTAATGCCTCTTCTTCATAGATAGTACCGGTCATTTCGCCAAGTGAGGTGCGGCCGACGTATTCGTAGCGCTCGAAACTGCCAAAATCTTCCTTGGTCAGGATATATCCAAAAGCGTCATTCGTGAGGCCGAAAAGGAAGGGTTGATCACTCTTCATTTTCCTTTTCAAATAGAACCCGATATTGGGCAATGCTTCCCCGGGAATGGTTATCACCTGGGCTTCCCCAATATTCAGCAGGTTCATGCGGGTGGATATTACAGAAAAATCAGTGACACCCTTGCCCGTTTCCGCAAAAACCGGAGAATGCTGGAACACATAACGCATAGCCTCTGAATCAATTGGAAAACGAATCACTTTGGAGGTGCAGAATAGCTCGGGATTCTCCTGTACGATCTCAGGTTCAATAATTCGTAAAGCTTCATCAGCCAGCAGATTACCAATTCGAATACACTCGTCCCAGTCATTGGCCTCTTTACCATTCTCCCGGCGGTTGTCGGCAGTAACCATTCCTCCCTGTGCGCTGTTCATGAAAATGGCCATCCCACCCACTTTGGATTCGATCCGGTCATACAGCGGACCGCACAAATCGGGACTGATCAGTTTACGGTGGCTTCCCAGAATTTCAGGATGAATGGCATAATTAACCAGTGTGGCAATTGGCTTACCCTTATTTGGTCCTGTAATGGCTATCGCCTGAATGATTCCGCAACGCGGATCATATAGGTTATCAGCATAATAATTGTAGGCGATCTTTCCCTTTGCTTCACCAACGGCTGTTTTTAAAGAAGCGGGTTCCAATTTTGCAACCGCCTCATTCACAGCATCAGCAATCTGATTGACACACCAGTCGAGGTATTTCAAATCAGCTCCCGTATTTCCATTTTCATCAGGAAATCCATAAGCATCAGGAGCACTATGGGCATGCGTGGCACCTATCAGCACATTTTCCGGATTAATTCCTTTGATCAGCACGCGCGACCGATCGCCCAGAAAAGCAAGCCATCCAAGATTATCAACACTTACAATGGCAACTCTCACACTCCCCTTTTCTAATACGAAAGCACGCACAAAAAGATCCCCCTTTTTACCTGTTGGCTGTTCAGGTGTTCCCATACCGCCGGAAATAGGAATCAAATTCTCCGGGGTTATTACCCTTAATGCTGCACCGGCTTTAAACGTTTGTGCATGAATATTCACGCATGAGAGTAATAAAAAGAATATTAATGCCGAAATTTTAATTTTCATAATTTAATGGACTTTTTGAGTAATTATTAATAGATATATATCGGGTTTGAATAAATCCATGGAACATATTTCCCTTTCAGCTTAATATGCATTTCGATCCGGTAAGCCCCTTTTTCTATTGGTTCCAACCATGAGTATTGATAATTATCGACAGATGTAACATTTACGATATGCCCATCCTTTATCAGCCTGAATTGACCAGGCAGCGGAGAAACTGCATTTAGTGACTTCACAAGATCAAGTTTAACCGAATCGCCGAGAATACCGGTTATGCTATCTGTTTTATTCACTGAATAATACATAAATCCTTTAGCATCACCAAGGCTCTTGAAGGCGGAGAAAAGATGCCCCTTTTTCAGGTGATAAGCCAGTGATGGTACCGATAAAGTGTCAGCAAGCACATAGTTGGTAATATAATTGAACCCTTCCTTATAGGTATCAATCATCCATTTAAAAACCCAGCCATTTGCATCAGGTTTATGAAAAAGCCATCTGTTCAAGAAGGTAACATTTACAGTATCGATAATTTTGGCGTTTGGCCCCATCCACTCAACCCGGCCATCTTTTAAATACCTGGCGCGGAAGTTCTGGTTCTCATGGGTATCTTCAGCAGCAAATCCAACAATCTTCCTTTTAGTATTTAAAGAATCCCATAGTGCCAGGATTGCCGTTTGCTCATCAAACATTTCGCGCAGGGCCCATTGGCGGTATTTGTTCCCGTTCACGACAAAATTGATTATTGTCGGAGTTAATGCTTCATCCTTCGTATCCGTATGAAAATTATAGATTTCCATACCCTGGTAATCTGGATTGGCCCAGTTGTGCGGTTCTTCGGTATGGGCATAAAAGATGATCCCACCCCTGGATACGATTTTTTTAGCAATGGTATCTTTATTCAAACTCCAGTCGATGATTACCGGATCCAGCGGCCAGGTATCATAACCCTGCTTTTCGCTCCCCGGTTCAATCAGAACCCCATCATAAAATCCCTTGTATCCCTTTGGAAGGGTATCTGAATTGTAACGCGGGTGATCGGTCAGGAAAACAAAATCGATGCCGTCAGCTTGTGCTGCCGGGATGATGTCATACAAAGTCCCCTTGCTGTCGTGCGACAAATAGCTGTGAGCATGGAGAACACCGCGATAGGTGTTCAGTTTTGTCAGTGAGGCAGGCTCTTTCCGAAGTTTCTGAAACGCATTCACCTGCTTTTCAAGCCGGGGATAGGTGACCAAACGATGCCAGACCGCAGGAGCAAACAGTCCGAAAAGTGTGATCAGAAAAAATCCGGAAATAGCAAGGAGTAGATATTTTAACATTCTCGTTATCATTTTAT
>JAPLDV010000069.1 GCA_026391235.1 Bacteroidia bacterium
TAATGTTCAAGTGAATCCGATGGTTTTTCCTTGGCTTTTTCAAGTTCTTTTTGGACGTCAGCCAGGTCTTTTAAAGCTTTGGCAAGATCGGCTGAATTTTTAAGATTGGCACTTCGTGCCTTTTTCAACTCTGTCAATACATTGATCACGCTTTTATACATACCTGTACTGCTATTGACTTCAGTCCCGATTGACTTGTCCATCTCGCTCAGAATAAGACCAATATCCGGGTTAAGCTTGTCAATGTCCACACCAGGTTCTGCATACCGGTCCATCAGGCGCATGGCGGAGTCCATCCTGATCGTGAACTCTTTCTGGAAATTGAGTTGACCCTGCAAACTGTTCAATTGGTCGGAGCTCACTTGTTGTTCCTTCTCAGGGAGGCGGATCAGGAAATAGAACGGGATCAGTACAATCAGTATCCCGGCAATAAACAGGACTAGAAACCTCATTGTACCTTTGCTTCTTTCTTTTTTATTTAATGGTTCCATTATCGAAGAATTTTATTGATTAATCAGCCAAAAAGCTCTTTTTTACAGTTTGTTCTTTAACGAAAATGCTGGTTTCCTTTTTCTTTCCAATATATTCCAGTGTGCTCAATTTACTGAAAAGAGCGGAGATAACTTCAGCAAATTGCATCATCGTTGCCAGAGTCTTATGCATATTGGAATGTTGATATTCAAAATTAACGGTGCGGAAAATGATCGTTTCAAAGTCACCTTGGTTTAACGTACACCATTCGGTAAAATAATTAAGCAGTTCTTCTTTGGCTTTACCGGAATTGGCATCAAGAGCGTTTTTTATTATTCTCGCACTTTGGGCGATTTTTTCGCACATGTGTAAGGGTGGCAGCATCGGAATATTCCAGCGGAATCCCAGAATATTTGTGCTTAGAAAATAGAGCAGGGGTTCAGCAATTGATTCTAAAGTGGTAGCCAGGGAATTGGTCTGTTCCTTTTCCCTGATTTTTTTAATAATGGTGACAATATCCACTTCCAGCTGACTGAAAAATTTGTCGAACTCAGTGTGAATAGTTACCAGTTTCGGATGGCTCAGGATACTCGTGCAGGGCGGTATGTATTCCTTTACCAGTTCGGTACCTGATTCTGAAATGTGGACCTTTCCGATCAGAATGAAGTTGAGCCCGGATTCCTTCTTGCCAAGCTGGGATTCAGGTATCAGGTGAACCTTGCATTCGGGAACCGTATAGGGGTGCCTGGGAGGTTCTTCAGTTGGATCAATAACTCCAACCGGTGTTTGCTTGAAATGGTTAACCGACAGGGAAATATAGAGGTCCTCTTGTTTAATCTGGGTCACTTCATAAACTGTTTCAGGCAGAGGTATTGCAAATCCGAGTAAATCAATGGATTCAGAAATATTTATTCGGCCTCCACCCGGGCTTATGGCATTGCATTCAAAAACCTTCACACGAAGAGTATGCTGATTGTCGAGATAAATAACAATTTTAACAGGAGCTTCTTTGTCTCCTCCGGCCGAGGGTAACAATCCATAATTATACAGGTTAATACCCGATTGCCGCACATCTTTGATTCGATCAGATACTGAATGTTCCTGGGAGATGAAATGGTTCTTGTTAATCTTCATTCCATCAACCCAATTTACCTGGAGGTAACTCGTTTTTTCAGGCATGGTTGATCATTTATTATTTTTCAAATATCCTATTGCAGACAATTATGCTGTTTTCTTTAATCTGGTTGTGGAAAACGGTTTCATCAGGATCGAGGTACCGGGTTTTCTCAAACCATTTTGGCTTGAAGTGAAATACCCAGGGGTAGGGGCTTGATTTTGTAGACACCTCGATGGTGCCCTCAGGGTGCCGGCTGTTATAATCATTGATGAAGAAGTAAAATAGATTGCCGAACTGGATGTCCTTCGGGGCTTTCGCTCTGAAAATCGTATAATCTTCTTGATTAACTTTTTTCTGAAATTCAAAACTTACAACCATCGGGGAAGCCAGTTCAGCATCAGTAGGATCCGGGATCGGTTTGTCGACAGGATAAGTCCAGGTTTTAAAGACTTTTTCAGGAATCATGGAATACCAGGCCATTGCCTTGATGAATAAGAATGGTATCAGAAACCATACAATTGAGCTTAGCATAAGGGTGCTAAAATTTCTCATGCCGATTACTGTGAAAGCCAGGAGTAAGAAAATCCCACCGTTGGACGCAGTGTTAAGGGTTAACAGGAATTCTCCTGTAAAAGATGTTTTAGAAGGCCATTGGAGGTATTTCTGAATAGTTAAGTTATGAATCATACCCAATCCAAGCATCAACACCTGTAAAACGATGAAAAAGATAAATGGTTTTCCGGTTAATCCGAGGTACTGTGTCAAGCCCATTATCCCGATACATAAACCGGCAATCAGGATATAGAGCAGGTTAGCTATTTTATTCTTTTTTACACCTTCAACTTTTGCCAGAAGCGAAGAGAAGATAAGAACGGATACAACTAGCAAGACCATAATTACTTTAAGGACTTCAGGTTTCATATCTTGATAAAATTTTAATTATTTCGTTAGTTTAAAATCGTATTAAATCCAAGAAAGGACAAGCCTTTTTCGCTGAGAACAAATTCCTGCCTGACTGCATATCCTTTGATATTTATTATTGCTGTTATGTCAAGTGGTATGAAATAACTGAAAAATACATCCAAAAATCTTGCAATTCTGCCATTTTCAAGGTAATCTTCGATGCGGGTATTCTTTAGTGGTCCTATATCAAATTCCATCAAGGTAAACTGATCTTCCGATTGATTTCCGCAAATCATATCCTGTCCCAGGGACGAGGAACCCAGAACAGATGGGCTCTGATAATCCTGAAAGGGATTAACATCCGGATTGACAGGATTGAGGATTAAATGAGCAATAACCGGTTCATTGAGGATCACTTCCAGTGCTTTGGCGGTTAAGTCCAAATTCCCGACAAATTTGTGAGTGTAATGAAGAAAGAGCATAAGCTTGGAAACCAATTCTTTCGGTAAGGATCGGTCGACGTTCCAGAACCCTGGGAAAATATCATTGAAAAGGTTTTCGGAAAATCGCTGAAGTATCTTTCTTTCAGATAATTCGAGTTGTATTTTTTGAAAGAAGATTTCGTTTTCAAATGGAAGGAAGAAAGTGCGGGACTCCTTTTCCTCCATTTTTTGAGTTTTGGAAGCCTTGGCCATTTCGTGGCCGGAATTGAGGCCTTCTGTTGGAGGGCCGTGAAAGATGGCCTCGGGAAGAGAATCATAAATACCTTCTCTGGTAATGTGAATGCCAAGGATTTCATGACCGTTGTTCAATTCAATTAAATCGGAATGGGTCACATCTTTTTTAAATCTCCTGCGAAACAGACCATCTGAAAATACCAGGTAATCCTGGGGATTGAGCCCGTTTTCAAGCAGATCGGCTATAACAATCTCTGCTTTGATGTCGTAAGCCAAATCATTGACTGATTCCTTAATGGCTGATAGGTCCTTCATAAAAGGCCGGATGTTTCTATATTTTATTTGAAAGGCAGTTTATATCCGTACCATGTTGCAGGCTTTCCCATTTCAGATTTTGCAACGAAAATCAAACCATTGGCAGCCGAAAGAGAGTGCCCGATACTACCGGATTTCAGGACAAATGATTTTTTAAAGGCTCCTTCCTTGCTGTATGCATAGACGGTTTTATTATCAGCATCCCAAGTGTAAATGTATTTGTCGTCAACAGCCACTGTGGTGGAGCCTTTCATCCCTTTTGAACCGCATTTCAAGCCCGAAAGTTTTTTATCAGGTTTTCCCGATTTAAAATTATAGATCGAGAGGTTGCCATTGTCCATGCCGTAAAAGTATTTCCCTTTTGGATCTATGGCCAGGCTGGTTTGTTCATTTTCATAGATCCCTGAATGCAGCAATTGAATGGTACCATTGGCAATATCAATGATTTTGTAGATCTCTTTTCCTTTAATGTTGATATAAAGACCCTTGTCCTTTTTGCAATACATGATGCTTCTCATGTCCTGATTGATTGGGTAACTTTTAACGAATTCACCGTTGAGCTTGAATTTGCTGATCTTGCCGTCCTTCGCAACACCCCCGTTAACCGTGTAATAAAAATCTCCGTCTGAGCAGATATGCATACTGTAGCTTGTGGGATTCTCATTGATGGATATAACAGGATCAATAACCTGGGCAAAGATCCTGGTTCCGATAAACAGGAGGGTAGTAAGTATAAATAATTTCAGTTTCATAACGTTAAGCTGTTTTCGATTACATCCATCAAATATAAGAAAACCGATAAGAAGAAAGATTAGTTTGGGAAAAAAAACTAGTACAAGCTAAGTGTTGCGAGTTGAGGTCCATTCAAGAATTCCTATAGCGTTAAGGGATCCCGGCCTTCGCCGGGATGACAACGCTGGCGAGGGAACTGCATTGACCGTCAGCGCTGGCTCTTGTCATCCCGGCGAAGGCCGGGATCCCTTTCCTCATCACCTAAGCCGGCAAGAGGTACCTCCTCACCCCTCTTCCGTACCCGCAAGTTTATGAGCTCTACCGCAAATGAGAAAAGAACTGCAACATAAACATATCCTTTCGGAATTTCCTTGTGGAAAGCTTCCATGGCCAACGTAAATCCGATAAGGATCAGGAAGGCAAGAGCCAAAATTTGCAGAGTCGGATTATTGTTGATAAACCGGCTGATGGCACCTGCAAAAGAGATCATCACAGCCATTGCCACGATTATAGCCGATATCATGATTACTAATTGTTTACTAAGTCCGATAGCCGTAAGGATCGAATCGAAGCTAAACACCATGTCAAGAATAACGATTTGAAGAATGACAGCACGGGAAGTTACTTTGTTTTTAACTTTCAGCTCAAGATGTTCAGCAAGCGCTTTCTGGTGAATCTCTATTACACTTTTCCAGATCAGAAATATTCCTCCAGCCAGGAGGATAAGATCACGGATTGAAAACGCATTTTCTCCGATCGTAAATATCGGTTTGGTTAATTGGATGATCCAGGTGATGGATATCAGGAGCAGAATCCTGAATCCAAGCGCCAGCAACATACCGATAGTCCTGATCCGGGGTTGCTTCTTTTTGGGAAGTTTACCGGTTGCTATTGATATGAAAATGATATTGTCGATTCCGAGAACAATCTCGAGAAAGGTCAATGTCAATAAGGCGATCCAGGCTTCGGCATGAAGGAATATTTCCATCATTAAGGGATTTTAAGGATTCAAAGATAATCTAAGCGCAACAAATGCCATATTTTGTTACTTTGTGTACCTGTAAACTGATTGAGTAACTATGATGTCACGGTTGATGTCCCTTGTTGTTTTTATATCCCTGCTTCAATGGCCGGTGGCTAACTCCCAGTTTGTCGGAAAGCCTTTTGTAATTAATTATGATAAAAGAACTTACGGAGGAAATAACCAGAACTGGTCAGTCGCGGTTGGTAAAAATGGATTAACCTATTTTGGAAATGACAAAGGACTTCTGGAGTTCGACGGATCAAACTGGAACCTTTACATGATGCCGGATAATGGGATAGTTAGATCAGTTACCGTAGGAGATGATGATAATATATATGTTGGATCTTATCAGGAATTCGGATACTGGAGAAGGGATAACTGCGGTTCGCTAAGCTATACTTCACTGAGCAAAAAGCTTTTGGCGCCAAATACACTCCATAATGATGAGATCTGGAGAATCCTGGCTCACAACGGAAAGATATATTTCCAGTCCTTTTCCAATATTTTTATATACGATGGTAAGCAAATAACCATTTTGAATCCCGACTCATCGATGGTCCTTTTGATGAAGGCAAGCGGCCGGCTATTTATTCATCTGGTTGGCCGGGGGCTTTTTGAAATTATCGATGATTCATTCAAATTGATACCAGGGTCCGAAATCTTTGCCCGCGACGAGATCAAGGTTCTTCTTCCATATGAAGGCAACCGGTTTCTTCTCGGTGTATCAGGTAAAGGAATGTATATTTTCGACGGTTCTATTTTTTCCGGATGGAACAATCCGGTGAATTCATTGATCAAGTCGGCAGAGCTTAACAACGGCATATCCGGGAATAATCATCTGGTAATCGGTACTATAGGGAATGGACTATTTATTCTGGACGATCATGGTAACCTGCAGGAACACCTGAGTTCAGGTAATTTTCTTCAGAATAACACGATTCTTGCGATGGCATTTGATCCGGCCGGTAATATCTGGGCAGGGCTGGATCGTGGCATAGATCTGATAAATCTTCACGCAGGTATGGATATTTATATCGATCCGTCCGGTACCATGGGATCTGTTTATGCAGCGGTGGTAGATGGTGCGGATTTACTGGTCGGAACAAACCAGGGACTCTACCGGTATCGGTTTGTTTTTGGCGAAGGATATGTCGAGCCACGCGCAATCGATGGGTTGAATGGTCAGGTTTGGGACCTGAAGAACATTGACGGTGAAATACTCTGTGGCCATACCAGTGGTACCTACCGGATTGATGGTAATCAGGCCACGCGGATTTCAGATATCACCGGTGGTTTTGAGCTCAGGAGGATTCTCGACCGGAACCGGGATTTTTTACTTCAGAGCACCTACAGTGCTTTTGCAATCTACACTTCGAAAAACAATAAATGGATGCTGGCTCATTCGGTGCAGGGTTTTTATGAACCGATCAGTAATTATGAAACCGACCACCTGGGCAATATCTGGTGTGCCCATGCAACCCGGGGAGTTTTTAGGATTCGGCTGAAGCCGGATCTTTACTCAGTGGAATCGACGGAGATATATGGAAAAGAAAAAGGTTTGGCCGCCGACCGTCATATCAACGTGGCTAAAGTCGAGAACAGGATCGTATTTCCCACAGGTTCGGGTTTGTATACATGGGATGACCTTAACGATACGATAATCTTGTACAGCCAGTTCAACGAAAAGATTGGCGATTTTGCCAATGCACGGCAAATTGTCAGAGCCCGTGAGAATTACTATTGGTTTATAAACAGTAATGATATTGCCTTGTTCAGAATCACGGGTTTTAGTGTTGAGCCTGTTTTTCGCTACGATTTTTCCATGCAGGGCCTTTACCTGAACAGCCGGTTTCCCAAGATAATCAGCCTTAAAGAGGGTCTGCACCTGGTTTGTCTGGACAATGGATTTGCCCTGTTTGATGAAACCGGATTGAGATCGCTTGTACCACCTGCACCAGTGTATATCCGGAAGGTCAGAGCGGTTGGCAGAAATGGTAAAATACTGAACCTTTCTCTCGATTCCATTCAGAAAAGTATCCGGATACCCAATGCTTTCAGGAGTCTGACTTTTGATTTTTCAGCCGGAACCGGATACAGGCATCCATTGTATCGGACACAGTTGGAAGGGCTCGATCATAACTGGGGTCCGTGGACGAACCAATCCTCTTTGTTTTTCACTCGCCTCCCGGCAGGTGATTACCACCTGAATATTGTTTCAATGAACATAAACGGATTACCCGGACCAGCCACAACCTATTCATTTTTGATCAGTCCTCCCTGGTTTGGTTCGATCCTGGCGCTAATCATTTATGGCTTTTTGGTGATTGGATTTGCCATTCTTTTAAGGGTTCTCTTTTTAAAACGGCTCAAACTTCATAAACAAAAGATCGAAGAAGAAGAAATTAAAAAGCGGCAGCAGGAAATATTAAAGGCAGAACAGGAAGTGATACGGCTTAGGAATGAAAAGCTGGAGGCTGAAGTGAATTTTAAAAATATTCAGTTAGCTGATTTTACCATGAGCGTTATTAAGCGAAATGAACAACTTATCCGTATTCGCGATGAATTCATGCACCAAGCGGGAGATAAGGCCACTGCTTATTCCCGGACCTTTCAGGAAAAGATCATCCGGCTTTTCGATAAACAGCTCTCCTCGGAAGATGACTGGCAAACGTTCGAGACTCATTTCGATCAGGCGCATCAGGATTTTATCAACCGGCTAAAAGAAACGTATCCTCATCTTACTCAAAGTGACCTCAAACTCTGCGCTTACCTTCGGCTCAATATATCTTCAAAAGAAATCGCCCATCTTCTCAATATTTCCCTTAGAGGCGTGGAAGTCAGGCGATATCGTTTACGTAAACGGCTCAATATCAGTACCGAAGAAAATCTGTATGAATTTCTTTTAAAGTTTTGAAGTACTATTGTAGTACTCATGTGAAACCTTCCCCGTATATGACGTAGTGGTGTGAAACTGGTTTATTATGAAACCAGAGGCATCCTCCTTAAATTTGGAACACAGCGAATGCCAAACTTAATATTTGTTATGCGAAAATTGTTTCCGGCAACAAGCATCTTTCTCATCGGGGGCCTGAAAAATCAAAACCGATCAAACCTTAATATCTGTATAATAAGCCTATGAAACGTATTAATTTTAAGATCATTATCCTGCTGATCCTGATCTTTTCCGTAAACTCAGTTGTGTTCGCACAAAACAGGGTTGTCACTGGAAAGGTTACAGGCTCGGATACAGGAGAAACCCTTCCAACAGCTTCTGTTTTTGTTAAAGGGACCACCCGTGGCGCAATCACCGATATGAATGGAAATTTCCGGATGGAAATTCTGCCCGGCGATGCAATATTGGTCTTTTCGTTTGTTGGTTATGAGCCTCTGGAAGTGGAGATTGGGAACAAAGTCGTGATCGATGCTGTGCTGAAAGTTAAAAGCGCAACTCTTGAAGAGGTTGTCATAATCGGATATGGTACAGTCAGGAAAAGCGACCTTACCGGATCTGTCAGTTCCATCAAAGCAAAGGAACTAACCAAAGTAACCTCACTCAATGCGGAGCAAAGCCTGCAAGGCAAAGTTGCAGGTGTTCAGGTTACCACTACATCAGGAGCTCCCGGTGCAACTCCGTCCGTACGAATCCGTGGTGTTGGCACCTTCAACAACTCTTCCCCAATTTATGTGGTTGACGGTGTAATTCTCGACAATATTTCGTTTTTGAATACTGCCGACATTGCATCGATGGAAATATTAAAAGACGCTTCGGCAACTGCAATATATGGTTCCAGAGGAGCAAACGGCGTAATTCTGATCACAACAAAAAGCGGAACCATAGGCCAGGAAAAAACAAATTTCAGTTATTCCGGCGAATACAGCATTCAAACCCTTTCCAAAAAAATTGATCTGCTGAATGGTAAGGAATTTGCAACCCTTGCCAACGAAATTCCGGGAGATCCAAGTTATAACAATACAGATGCAGTACCAAATACGGATTGGCAGGACCTGATTTTTAAGGTTGCACCTATTAACAGTCATCAACTGTCAGCCTGGGGAGCTTCCAAACGCAGCACTTTTTATATAGGTATCGGTTATTTTAATCAAAAAGGAATTATTGATAAATCGGGGTACGAGCGTGTGACTCTTAAACTCAACAATACATACAACCTGACCGATTTCCTGAAATTCGGAAACAACATCACTATATCCCCTTACAGCCAACAAAATGAACCTGGTGTGGTTTTTCAGGCTTACCGGGCATGGCCTACTCTTTTGCCTTACAGGGAAGACGGCTCATTTGCAGGCGTTCAGGGTGTTGGAAACCCGATGGCCAATATTGAATATTCAAATAGCTTCAATAAGGGGATCCGGGCCGTGGGCAATATGTTTGCCGAAGCATCCTTTCTTAAGAAATTCATCTTTAAACCCAGTTTGGGGATTGATGCCGGATATAATAAGGGTGAAAGTTTCTCTCCCATGTATACTGTATTATATTATGATGGGACTGAATCGATGCAGAAACACACGAAAAGCAGTCTTTTCAAAGGGAGAACAGATAATGTAACCTGGTTATGGGAAAACACTCTTAATTATAACCAAACAATTGAAAAGCATTCAATCGATGCAGTCGCCGGATATACCATGCAAAATACCAATTC
>JAPLDV010000527.1 GCA_026391235.1 Bacteroidia bacterium
CACGATCAACGCCGGTGCCTCATTAACCATCAGTGGCTCCAAGACGCTGACCGTCAGCGGTAGCTGGTCGAACAGCGGCACTTTCACGGCAAATTCCGGCACGGTAGTTTTTAACGGGGCAGCCCAAACAGTCGGCACCGGACCCTTTAACAACCTTACCCTGGCAGGCAGTGGGGTAAAGACTACCACGGGAGTTACTGTAAACGGTGTTCTATCGATGGAAGGAACCGCAACAGCTTCCGTTGCACCAACTTACGGTGCAGCTGCTACCCTTCAATACAATACAACCACAGCCCGACCAGCCGGGTTTGAATGGAAAACACCATTTGCGGCAACCGGTGGTGTAATTATTGCCAATACCGGAACCATAACCCTGAATGCAGCCAAGGTATTCAATGCATCGGTCCCCCTAATTATTAATTCCAATGCAACGCTGGCTACCAATAACAATCAAGTGACTTTTGGCGGCAATTTTGTCAACGATGGTACGTTTACAGCCGGTAGCTCTCCAACAATTATCGCCAATACCATGGCAGCGCAGAGCATTGACGGGTTCACCACCACGGGCCTGGTGTCCATGACCAAAACATCCGGTACTGCGACATTCGCGGGAAATGTGAACGGCGCCGGATTCACCATGAATGGAAATGGTGGAACTCTGAATCTCGGAGCCGGATTGACTCATACATTTACCGGGGCCTGGACAAGAACCAATGGCACATTGAATGGTGGATCAAGCCTTCTGAGAATTGGAGGTAGTGTGAGCGGAACCGTAGGCACATTCACGGCCGGAACAGGGACTGTTGAATGGTATGCTACAGGTGCACAAACTATTGCAGGAGTGTCTTACAATAATCTTACATTATCGGGTTCCGGTGCCAAAACCACCACCGGGGCTACAGTCAACGGCATTCTTTCCATGGAAGGAACTGCGACAACGACAGGCACAGTTGCCACTTATGGAAGTGCAGCAACATTGCAATACAAAGGTTCGGGGACCCAGACTACAGGAACTGAATTTCCTGCTGCATGGAGCGGAACCGGAGGGGTGATCATTGATAACAACAGTGGAGTCACCTTAAATGCCATAAAAACAATTTCCAATAATCTAACTCTTACCAATGGTGTACTCGCAACAGGCACTTTTATATTTTCACCGGCTACAGTTTCACGAACCAATGGCTGGGTTTTTGGAAATCTGCAGTTACCTGTTGCAACCGGTTCGCCAACAAAAGATTTTTATATCGGTGATGCTGTCAGCTACACCCCCGTTTCGCTTACATTTACCAGTGTAACCACATCAGGGAAGATCACGGCAACTACCACCGGCAGCGAACATCCCAATATAAGCACTTCAAACCTGAATGCTTCATACAGTGCAAACCGCTACTGGACTCTTTCAAACAACGGTACAGTATTTACCAGTTATAGCGCTACATTCAGTTTTGTTGCCGGAGATGTTGATGGAGGTGCTTCAGCATTGAGTTTTGAGGGAGGTTTGTATAGCGGTTCTTCCTGGACCTATCCAATCCTGGGGGCAAGAACTTCTATAAGCACACAATTAACCGGTATAACTGGTTTCGGGAGTTTTGCCATTGCTGCAAAAAAAACCAATGTCTCGTTTACCGAAACATCGCAAAGTAGTGTTAACGAGAGCGGCATCATGACGATCACTGCACAGTTATCGGCAGTTATAGGGCAACCAGTTACTGTGCCGTTTACAGTAACCGGAACGGCAACAAATGGTACAGACTATACCATTACAGGAAGTCCGATTACTATTCCTGCCGGAAGTACTACGGCCACAGCAACAATAACTATCATTGGCGATGCTCTTGATGAAGCCAACGAAACTGTCATTGTGACGATGGGAACTCCCACCAATGCAACTCAGGGTACAAACACGGTTCATACTGCCACCATCACCGATGACGATCCTGCACCAATAGTTTCGTTTACTTCTGCCTCGCAAAGCAGCGCCAATGAAAGCGGGACCATGACGGTCACGGTCCAATTGTCCGCTGTCAGCGGGCAAACAGTTACTGTACCTTTTACGGTGACCGGCACCGCGACGGGTGGCGGTACTGACTATAACATTTCAGCAAGCCCTGTTACTATTAATGCCGGAAATACTACCGGGACAATAACGATAACTATCGTTAGCGATGCTCTTGATGAAGCCGATGAAACAGTCATCGTTTCAATGGGGACACCCACCAATGCAACTGCAAGTGGAACAACTGTACATACAGCTATCATTACCGATGACAATGCCGCACCTGCAGTTTCATTTACTACCGCTTCGCAAACGAGTACCGATGAAAATGGTACGATGACCATTACCGCACAATTATCTGCAGTAAGCGGTCAAACGGTGACCTTGCCGTTTACGGTGACAGGCACCGCCACAGGCGGGGGCACAGACTATGCCATTACCGCCAGCCCGGTTACCATTGCTGCCGGAAGCACAACCGCAACAATCACCATATCCATTGTAGACGATGCACTGGTCGAAGTCAGTGAAACAGTTATTGTGACTATGGGCACACCGACCTTTGCAACAGCAGGAGCGGTTAGTGTGCACACCGCAACAATTGTTGACAATGATTCCGGCCCCCCGGGTTCAATTTATGTTAACCGGCAGTCTCCTGAAAAGACCTATACCCCTGCACAGTTGGTTCAGAATGTTCTGGTGCAAGGCTGCTTAACTGCCAGTAACATTGTTTTTACCGGGGCCGCCACTCAAATCGGTCACTTTACAAACGGTACCTCTTCCTTCCCGCTCACTGAAGGAATTATCCTTTCAACCGGTAAAGTTGCCGATGCAGAAGGTCCGAATGAGGATTTCGGAACTACTACTTTTTTTTCCGGAGCAGGAGATGCCAATATTAACACCATCACCGGTGGAACTTCATCCGATGCCGCAGTTTTGGAATTTGATTTTGTGCCGGCCGGAAACACGATTCAGTTTAACTATGTTTTTGCATCTGAAGAATACTCCGAGGCCGTAGAGGCTAATTACAACGATGCATTTGCATTTTTGTTGAGTGGTCCCGGAATCACTGGTACCATTAATGTTGCTTTAATTCCTTCCACATCAACCGCAGTATCTATTAATACGGTTCACGGTCAGGGGAATCAGTCAGTAATGACTTATCCTGCCGAGCTTCAGGCTATTGTAGCGAGCCATAGTCCTTTCGGACATCCATGGGTCAGAGTTACAGACAATGTAAATGGTTATTTTGGAACCTCTCCAAGCCGTTACTACTACCGGATTACTCCGGTTGCAAATGTTGCGGCACCTCCTGAGAATGCCTCTTACTATGTAGATAACGGCCAATTTATGGACCGGATCATAAACGGACCCGATGGAAGGAGACAACTACAATACTCAGGCGGGAATGGGGTTTCAGAAATGGAGTATGATGGAAGAACAACCGTTTTAACCGCTACACATACCGTTACAAAATGCCAGACTTATCACATAAAAATGGTGATTGCCGATGTAGGTGACGGGAAGTGGGATTCGGGAGTGTTTTTAGAAGGACGTAGTTTTTCATCAGATAATGTACAGATTTTCAGTCAGCTGGAAGGCTTAACAGGCGAAGCTGCTTCAATGTATGAAGGTTGTAACGGCAGTTATATTCGTTTTCAACGGATTGCTGGAGCCAACAACAGTCAACCCATGACTTTTCCGGTCATTCTTGCCGGCACCGCTCAAAACGGAGTCGATTTTGTTTACACCGATGCTTCAGGAACAATTCTTGGGGATGGCACATTCCCTGTTTCAGCAACCATTCCGGCCGGGCAAAATTATGCTGATTATTATTACAAAGCACTTTCAGATGGGGTTATTGAGGGTACTGAAACCATTATTTTCAAGGTAAACACCAGCTGCCCCTGTAATGTGGTGCCGGTTTATTTCGAAATCCTTGTTAACATTATTGATGTTCCGCAGATTCAAACGTCTTCAGTATCGGTCATACGATGCGAATCCATCGGGAACCCGGTTGCTACCATTACGGTGAATATGCAAAACGGGCTGGATCCGGCTAATTACCGGTTTAAATTGGATGGTGGTTCCTATCAGTTGAGCAATATATTTACCATTACCTCAACGCAACCTGATGGAGCGGATATTGTTGGATTCAGCCATTCGGTAACTGTCAGCGATGCGTATTCCTGTAATTTTGTTACTGAAAACAATATAATCATTCCACCAATTTCACCTTCACTTGCCAGTGCCGGTCCGGATATGGCGATATGTGAGGGGCAGACCGGCGTTCATTTGAATGCCTCTGGAGGTCTTTATTATGCATGGACCTCCTCACCGGCCAACGGCATTACTTATTTGTCAAGTACAACCATTGCTAATCCTGCTGTTGGCGCGACTATTCCACCGGGCGTTTACACTTTTACTGTAACCACCCAGAATGAGCCCGGGAATACGCCAGCCTGCCAGGGATCGGATTACATGGTTCTTACGGTGAATCAGAAGCCAGGTGTTATAGCAACTGCAAATCTATACGCGGTTTGCAATGGTACGCCCATTCAATTAAATACTGCTGTGACTAACGGAGGGACCTCTCCAACATATGAATGGTTCCCTACCACTGATTTGAGCAGCTCAACAATTGCTAATCCGGTTTATACGCCTTATGTTAGTTCTTACCTGGCGCAATTCTTTTATGTAAGTGTAACGGGAACCAACGGGTGTTCCATCAATGTGGGTGCCCCAAGGATTGAGGTGTTCCCATCGCCGTTAATTATTATTGGAACGATAATCAATACTACTTGCGGGGGCAGTAATGGTTCGGCAACCGTTTCAGCGAGCTCACCAGGAACCAGCCCTGCTCCGACATTTACCTATCGATGGGATGCAGCAGCAGGAAACCAGACCGGTGCAACGGCTACCAACCTGGTCGCAGGAATTTATACAGTGACTGTTACGGATGCTATCCATGGATGTTCCGCCACCAAGGAAGTCACCGTGGGAGCCACTCCCGATATCACTCCTCCAACGGCTGTTTGTAAGAGTATTTCAATAAACCTGGATGGAACAGGGAACGCTACCATAACTCCCGCTGATATCAACAACGCTTCTACCGACAATTGTACCGCTAGCGGAAGCTTGTTGCTGTCGCTAAATAAATCGGCATTTAATGCTAGCAATGTAGGAGCCAATACCGTAACCTTAACGGTAACAGATGCCGCTGGAAATTCCAGTACCTGTACAGCAACCGTCACGGTTAATTATTCAGCAACCTGTAATACTACCGGGTTACGGACTATCTACAAAGAATGTTTTGGGTCAGGAACCGTGGATGGAGGTTATTCCATTTCAGGAGGTACGAGTTACAATATTGTTTCGGAGCGGATGAGAGTCACTACCAATACAAATACCGGCAACTTCTTCCTTTCGCGTTCGATTAACATCTCGAGTTATACAAATTTGAACATTTCGGTATCTGTTCCGGCTCAAAACCAGTTGGATGCGGGACAGGATTATATCCAGCTCTGGTACTCACTCAATGGAGGGGCTTATGTTCAATTTGCCAATAATGGGAATATGTCAGGTACCTGGACCGGGACATCTTGTTCGAATGTGCCCAATGGTAATACCGTGCAAATTATAATATTGAGTTACCAGGACGGTGCATCGGAATGGCGAGAATTTGATGATGTCCATCTCACCGGCAGCCCGGCTATGGAAGCAGCAGCCATTATTACCAATGTAAGCTGCAAATACATATGCATGGACCACTTCGAACGGGAGCGGCCTGGCTGCCACCTCTGAAGACCAAACCGGCCTGACTGCCGGAACCTATAACCTGGTGGTCACCGATAATGCAGGAGTGATAAGTGAGCCGTTTGTGTTTACCGTAACCCAACCTGCCCCTGACCCTGCAATCAATACCGGACTGTTGGTTAGCGATGCCTCCGCCTGTAACCCTGCCGGTGGAAATGTGATTTTTACCATTTCCAATTCACAAAGCGGGATAAAATACGAATTAACAACAACAGGAGGCGTTTCGCTAATTCCATCTGTTACAAGCATTGGCACAGGGAGTAATCTGGCTTTAACTTTGCTGCAAGCCAATGTACCAGCTTCAACCACCAGCTACAAAGTTGTTGCCACTTCGGCAAGCGGATGTACCATCGTTGGTTTGACTAATCAGCCCACCCTAACTGTAACAACCACTTCACCCCCAACCGGAAGTGCCGTTCAGAGTTTTTGTAGTACCAATCCACATTTAGTTAGTAATCTGGTGGTTACCGGGTCCGGGATCAAATGGTACCTGGCTGCCGGTGGTGGGTCCCCTATTTCTGTAGCAACTAACCTGGTCAACGGAACAACATACTATGCCAGCCAGACGGGTGGAGGCTGCGAATCGCCCACGCGCTTAGCTGTAACGGTTATTGTAACTACCACCCCAACTATTCTAAGCGTTAGCCATGGAGTCATTTGCGGTTCAGGAACAGTTACCATCCATGCTACTGCCAGTTCCGGAACTGTTAATTGGTATGCTGCTCAAACAGGCGGGACCGCTTTAGCGTCCGGGAACGACTTTACTACACCCAATCTCAGCATTACCACTTCGTACTGGGTGGATGCAACCAATAATGGTTGTACCACCCCAAGCCGTTCCGAAGTTAAAGCCACGGTCTTTCCAGTTCCTACCATAACACTGGGTACCAATCCATCCGTTTGTATTGGGGCCGGGACAGCCAGTTTAGCTTACAGTGCCATTACAGGAGGAGCAAACCAATACAGCCTTGATTTCGATGGAACAGCAGAAGCAGCAGGATTTACCGATTTGGTTTTCACCACATTACCTGCCAGTCCGATCTTAATTGCCATTCCAGGCGGCGCAACTGCAAGAACTTATAACGCTAACCTCACAATTAAAAACAATGCGAATAGTTGTTCCAGCAATACTTACCCGATCAGTGTCACAATTCATGCTGCAACAGCCATCAGCAGCCAATCGACAGGTGCTCAAACACGCTGCAT
>JAPLDV010000635.1 GCA_026391235.1 Bacteroidia bacterium
TAATTCGATTTTGCAGTAAGGACTTCTACTTCAAATTCCCTGGGATGATGAGCGATCACCTCAAGCGTTTGCTTACCTATAGAGCCTGTCGATCCCAGGATGGCAATCCGCTTCATTATTCAAATGCGATAAAGTGTTCAGGATCAAGCGGTTTTCCCAGGTGCCATAATTCAAAATGAAGATGAGGACCTGTTGTCAGTTCACCTGTATTTCCCACAGTAGCAATCACTTCGCCTGCCCTGACACGGTCACCCACCTTTTTAAACAGCTCCTTGTTGTGTTTATAAACGGAAACCAGGTTATGATCATGCTGAATCTGCATGGTAAACCCGGTTTCAGTTGTAAAGTCGGAGAGGATAACTGTTCCATCCAGAACCGCCTTAATGCCCTGATTGCTGGCAGTAGCTATATCCACTCCGTAATGGCCATTTGCATAATCGAAGTGAGCCATCAGGAGTCCGCGCACCGGCGGGAAAAAATAGAGCTGGTTAAGGTTCTGGTTTTCGGGAGCCGTATTTTGGGGGTTTACGTTAAAACGCTGCGCTTTTTCCACATCGATTCTAAGAAGAGAATCATCGGTTGAGCGGATATCGGAGATCTCACGGGTGGAAATCTTTGAAGTCCCCTCATCGGTGCTGTGAGTTTTCGGCTCACCACCGTTGATAATTGTAATAAGGTTTTCTATGAATTGATCTTTGAGAGCCAACTGGTAGTCCAGGGAATCAAGGCGAAGGGCATTCATCCTGATATTACGGGTCATCTCGGCTTTTGGATATCCCGGAATCAACTGTTTCAGAGGGGTATACACAACAAGTACAACTACGATAGCCGTATAAATGGTAATCGATACAGCGAGTGCATTAATAACGTTCATCCGGGAAAGTTTCATTTGCCAAACCTCCTCAAAGGAAGTTTCGCGCATGATTACCAGCCGGTATTTACTTTTAAGTTTATGAACCAGTTTTTTCTTCTCAGCCATCGGGGCAAAAATTGAACGATGGGGCAAAGATAGGAAAAAGGTATCAGGTATCGGGTATCGGGTATCAGGCGGCTTTGTCGGAGCGCCTGATACCCGATACCTGATACCCGGCATCCGGAAACTTGCAAAGATATTTTTCTGTAATTGCGTACCGTGGGGAAAAAAGACTATCTTTGTGTCCGCAAACAATGCGGGGTGGAGCAGTTGGTAGCTCGTTGGGCTCATAACCCAAAGGTCACAGGTTCAAGTCCTGTCCCCGCTACAAAGAAAAGCCTCCTGATTCGGATTAGTCAGGAGGCTTTTGATTTTCACTCATTCATCAGACCTTTAAAAACCGTGTTAGCTGTTACTACTTCATCCAATTTGCAATTTCAAGACCTTTGATTCGCTTGAAATGGTCGGTGTTATTGGTTATCAACTGGAGCTCACTGGTCATCGCAATACCGGCAATCAAAGTATCCGTGTGACCAATCTCTGTACCCTTGGTTCGGAGGTCAGCCTGAATGGATGCTGCCATTTTTGCCATAGGTGGGGTAAGTGGAATAACCTTGTTTAATGCTACAAATTCCTCAAACTTTTTCAGTTGTTTCCTTGCGTCTTTGTATAACAGACCATTGAGGACTTCGTAATAAGTTATGATGCTTATACTTATGAAGCCATATTCCTTCAAATATTCGTCGACCTTTTCAACAACTTTTGGGTTGCCCCTAAAAAATTCCGATAGAATATCGGTGTCAAGCATTGAAGACTTCATAATTCAATGTTACGGTCAAAGAGTTTCGACCTGGCTTTTATTGTCTGATCAAGAAAGTCTGAATAATCTTTACTGCTCATATCACCGAAGGCACCGCCAAATGAGAGTATCTTCTTCCGCAACTTTTCAGACTGTTTGGCAGGAGGTGTCATCGAATGAACAAACTGATAGAGTTCCTCCAGCCGGCTAACCGGAACATCTTTAATCTCTTTTAATATGGCGTTTAATGTCAACATGGCCTTCTGAATTTGTGTCAAAGGTAACGCAATAATCGTTTCGATTTCAGTTGAACTATAATCATAACCGGCATTAAAACCTGTCAATTATAATATTCTTTTGTTTAATTCTTCCCTCCGTGTTCTCGAAATCGGCACCGACGAACCGTCACTCATCTTCAGATATCCGCCATCGCGCTTTACCAGTGTCTTTACATGAATGGAATTAACCAGATGTGATTGGTGGGTGCTGATAAAACCGCAGGATTCCAGCGCCAGTTCGAACTCCTTGAGGGTACGGGTAACCATGATGACTGCACCGGATTCCAGAAAAAAGCGCGTATAGTTTGACTCCGACTGGCAACGGATGATTTCCCGCAACGGGATAAAGTCGATTTTATCCTCCTGCGGCAGGGCAATCCGCTTGTCCTGATCGGTACGTTTCTGGTTATCGACCAGGTTCCGCAGACGGACGTTTTCCTCCCTGATACTGATCGATTCTATCGCACGGTTCACACTCTCGATCAGCTTATAGAGATCGATCGGTTTTAGCAGATAATCCAGGGCATTGAACTGAAAGGCCCGGAAAGCATACTCGTCATAGGCTGTTACAAAGATGATCCCGAACCTGATCTCCTTAACCTTTTCAAGCATGGTGAATATGTCGCCTCCCGGCATGCGTACATCAAGGAAAACCAGGTCGGGATTGAGGGAATTGATCTTTTCCAGCGCCTCGTCGTTGGTAGCTGCCTCACCGATGATGAGCACCTGGGGACAATACAAATGGAGCAACCCGATCAGGTTTTCACGGTTGGCAGGCTTATCTTCCACCACAAGAGCCCGGACTTTCATATCGCTGATTTTTGCATTGGCAGTCTAAAGGTAACGGTTGTGCCGGAAATTTTCGAAGAAACTTCTCCATACGGATTCCGGTTGGAAACTTCCACCGAAACCTCCTCTCCATACTGCTCTTTCATCAGCCGGATCCGCTGGAGGGTCAGTTTCCATCCTAGTCCGAGGCCCTCCTTTTCCGGCCGGGAACCGGGGTGATAGCCCGGTCCGTTATCGGTTACTTCACAGATCAGGTGGTTATCCTCCAAACGAAAATCTATTTCGATTTTACCTGCTTCGCCAAGCGAGGAGATCCCATGGATAACGGCATTCTCAACATGCGGCTGGATCAGGAGCTGCGGAATCTCGATGGTGGCGGGGTCAATAGACGGATTCACCTGAATTTCAAAAGTAAATGGAGATCCCAGTTGTTCCAATAAAAGATAATTCCGGATCATATCGATCTCCTCATTCAACCCGATCACCGGTTTTGATGACTGGGTGAGGATGGTCCGCACCAGGTCGCCAAACCGCGCCAGGTACAGGCTCGCCTCCTGATTTTTTCCCCGGTTCACCAGGTTCTGGATCGAGCCCAGGGCATTGAACAGAAAATGCGGGTTCATACGTGAACGGACCGCATCTACCTCCAGCTGGGCGATTTTCCGTTTGAGATTCATGCGTGCTTCCTTGCGTTTTGACCGGATACGGATAATTAAAATGATGAGTAACGATAAGACAAATGCCCCTCCAAGCGAGTACCAGAAAACCTTGAGATTTATGGTTTTCGCCTCTGAGACATTGGAAACCGGCCAGGTAATGAGGTTAACGAGATCCAACATTCCATAGGAAGCAATATGGCCGGATGGATCGATCACCATAATATCGCTCGGCAGTGTCGCAAGAAATTCCGAAAGTTCCGGATTCTTTTCGCTGCCAGCTAATAGGATGATGTTTTTGCCGTTGAGCCTGGTTTTAATCAATTCCCTTTCCACATCATTCTTTGCCCAAATGCAGAACAGGACATTATCGTTGTATTTTTTAACATAGGTTTCAACTTCGGAAATAGATCTGGCCATTTTTGTTCATTTTGAGATATTTCTCGTACAGGAGCCGCTGGTACTCTGTTCCCGGATACAAATCGGCAAAACGAAGATAGATCTTGTCATCAAAGAAGGGTGGGTAATCGGAGAGTGCTCGATCGGCCTGCATCGCTCTGAAACAGTATAAATCCCACCCGGTTAAAATTACCACTGATGTATCAAAATAATCTGTGTATGCAGCACCAATATCATACATATATGCCCTGACCAGGTAATCAAGAAACACCTTATAGGCATACGATTTATAGCCATCCGGGTTTCCGAGGAATTTCCTGAACTTTGGGAGACTATCATGGGCGTTTTTGTATTCGAACATTATGGCGCGAACAATCTCGTCAAGCTGATGGGCGTACATGGTGTATTTGTCCTCCATCTCCCTGAATTTCCTGAATTCCTCGTCAACATTTAAGCTTTGCTGCGCCAGGTATTGCATATTGTTTCGGATATTCTGAATAGATTTAACAGGATCTCCAGGTACGCTTGCACTCAACAGCTGATTAAGTAATTTTTGCTCCGGCGAATGGGCTCCCCCGAATTCAATGGTCTTCAGGTTGATCAGGTCAGCGGTAAAACTCACTGAATCTCCCGGCCTGACATAAATACGGATCGAATTTGTATCCCTGGGTGAAAACTCCATGGCAACCTGTCCTGAGGGAATGTCTAAATCAAAATCTAGGGAAAACTTACCTTGCGAGACTGGTTTGATCGAAACCGACTCCCTGGAAAATCCGCTGCCGGGTAAGTATGCCGATAATGTCCGGTTACCGATGTTTGACAATGAACCCGTGATGTTAACCTTGCTGCTTTTACTATCCGAGTGGTACGTATTAATAATTTCAACCTGCCCCAGCATCATCTGAGGTAAGCTTTCTTCTTCCGGATAATATCCGTATACATAGGTGGGCAAATAGCCAGGATAGCTGATGTGTAAGGGATAGCCAAATGAATTCGGCCAATAGATGACCATATCAGTAATGGTGTCCTTTGCAGCAAAACCGGGGGAGGCAATGTCACCATTCCGAAAAGTATAGGCCCTTTTAAGTAAAATCGTATCCAACAGACCCGGGAAGATCGACCTGACCGGCCATGTATTTATTCGTGAAACACGGTTCTTACCTGACTCAATGCTTAAGGAATCGACGAATGTTTCGGGAATAGCGGGGAAAAATTCATGGATCAGATACCTGTATTTCTGGATTCCAAACTGGAGTCCAATCCAGGCATAATTAACATCCTTTTTAAT
>JAPLDV010000170.1 GCA_026391235.1 Bacteroidia bacterium
GTAATGTACTTTCATCAGGGTCATTGCCCTCATTCATTCTTTGGGGCCCTCCGGGTGTGGGCAAAACTACTCTGGCCCGCATTATTGCCAACCACCTGAACCGCCCCTTTTACTCTTTGAGCGCAATCAATTCAGGAGTTAAAGATATTCGTGATGTGATTGATAAAGCTCAGAAATCCAGATTCTTTGATTCTCATTCTCCCATCCTTTTCATCGACGAGATACACCGGTTCAGCAAATCCCAGCAAGATTCACTCCTTGCAGCCGTTGAACAGGGCATTATTACGTTGATTGGAGCCACCACCGAAAATCCATCCTTTGAAGTCATTTCCCCACTTCTAAGCAGGTGCCAGGTTTATATTCTGAAACCTCTTGAGAAATCGCACCTCGAAGAACTGCTAAAACGTTCTATATCTGAAGATTTCGAACTTCGGAACCGAAAAATAGAGCTTCAACAAACCGAAGCTCTTCTTCGCTTCTCAGGTGGTGATGCCAGGAAGCTCTTTAATGTATTGGAATTGGTTGTACAGTCAACACCCTCAGATCCGATCCTCCTAACCAACGACAGCGTTACCCGGAGAATTCAGGAAAACATTGCGCTGTACGATAAAAATGGTGAACTTCATTATGACATTATCTCTGCTTTCATAAAATCCCTTAGGGGCTCTGATCCCAATGCAGCAGTGTATTGGCTAGCGCGAATGATTGAGGGTGGAGAAAAACCAGAGTTTATCGCCAGGAGATTGTTGATTTTTTCATCTGAAGATATCGGACTCGCCAACCCAAATGCACTGCTTCTGGCCAATGCATGCTTTGATGCAGTCCATAAAATCGGATGGCCCGAGAGCCGGATAATCTTATCTGAAGCAACGGTTTATTTGGCAACCTGCCCGAAAAGTAATTCAACTTATAAGGCCATCGGTACAGCACAGGAATTAGTTGCTCAGTCGGGAGATCTCCCGGTACCTCTGCATCTTAGAAATGCTCCGACAAAACTAATGAAGGAATTGGGCTATGGAAAAGATTATCAATATCCTCATGATCACGCAGATAGATTTGTTGAAGATAATTACCTCCCTGAAAAGATCAAGGGAACTCAGATTTGGTCACCCGCTGAGAACATAAGAGAACAGGAAATCCGTGAAAGGATGCGTAAACTTTGGGGAAATCATTATGAATACTGATTCAAGTATCTAAATTTCTAATAATTATGGGATATACACAAAGCCCCGACATTTCAAATTTGCAATTAAAGAACAACAGCAGTTTTTTACTCATTGCGGGTCCCTGCGTGGTTGAAAACCGGGATATCGTATTTGAAACTGCAACGGTGCTGAAAGCTATAACCACCAGGCTGGGCATTCCTTTGATTTTTAAGGCAAGTTACCGAAAGGCCAACCGTACCAGAATAGATTCATTTAAAGGAATTGGCGATATCCGGGCGCTGGAGATACTCGCCGATGTGCGTACGCAACTTGGGATCCCGGTAATTACCGACGTTCATGAATCATGGGAAGTCGAAATGGCTTCGAAATATGTGGATGTACTTCAGATTCCCGCTTTTCTCTGCAGGCAAACCGATTTAATCCAGGCTGCCGGACGAACAGGAAAACCAGTGAATCTGAAAAAAGGACAGTTCCTTTCTGCTGAATCCATGCGCTTTGGAATTGAGAAAATTCTCGAAACCGGAAACAACAATATTTTACTCACCGAAAGAGGTTCCTCTTACGGTTATGGTGATCTGGTAATAGATTTCCGGTCAATACCGATTATGAAGCAGTGGAATTTTCCTGTGATTCTTGATATCACCCATAGCCTTCAAAAACCCAACCAGCCCGGTGGGATCACCGGTGGTCAGCCCGGCCTGATCGAAACCATTGCCCGCGCCGGAATAGCAGCCGGTGTAAACGGTATATTTATGGAAACCCACCCGAATCCGGCAACTGCATTATCCGATGGCGCTAACATGCTTCATCTCTCACAGGCTGAAAGACTCATTTCTAATTTGTTGGAAATCTATAAATTAATTCATAG
>JAPLDV010000067.1 GCA_026391235.1 Bacteroidia bacterium
TGAGGTTATCTCGATGAATAAGATCTTCTTTCAGCGCAGCAACCCCGGAATGCAGATCAATCTGACTGATATTCAGAGTGTAGATATCACCTCAACCTTTGCTGAAAAGATAACATCTTTAGATTCGCTGAAATTTTACCTGCTGAGTCTTAGTCCGGTATCTACTATGATGGAAATTCAGTATGCAAAAAACCTGGAGCAAACTACTGAAATCAAGCAGATGCAGAAATATCTTTACAATTTCTGGAAAATCCGGAATGATAAAAGTCCAGAGGCAGAGTGGAACAGGTATAAAGCACAGGTGCTCATGATGGAGGATGCCTATAAAACAAAGATCAGGCACGGGTTTGAAACCGACCTGGGACGCACCTGGCTGAAATACGGAGCCCCTGATCAGGTTGAGGAAAACAAGCACGAGCCCAATGCATATCCATACATTATATGGAAATACTTTCACATCAATGACCAGAACAACAAGCGTTTCGTTTTTTATGCTCCTCATCTTGCCGGTGAATTTATCCTCCTGCACTCGGATGCAAGGGGTGAACTTTACAATCCATACTGGCAGTATGAACTGTACGGAAGAACCACCAACCTCAGAAATTACGATAATACCAGTTTTGATGGCGGATACGGCTCAAGAGCATTGGATCTGTTTAAAAGATAGTAGACTTCAACAATATGAATCGAATTATACCCGGGTTAATCTGGCTGATCCTATGGATATTATCCTGGTTACCCGGGTTTATTATGAATTTTCTTTCCTCTCTGATTCATACACTCCTTTTTGATATTTTCAGGTACAGGGCAGAAGTGATAAAGACAAATATCAGCCGATCGTTTCCTGAACTTACTGAATATGAACAAGATATAATTGCTAAAAAATTTTCACGGCACTTATCCGAGCTTTTCATCGAAATGATAATATCTGCCCGGCTTCGACCGAAAAAAACCTTCCGTCAAATTCATTTTTCAAACCCGGAAATGATTGACCGGGCTTATGAGCAGAAACAAAATATCATCATTCTTACCGGACATTACGGAAATTTTGAATGGAACGCGTTGCCTTTTCTGGAAGCAGGCTACCGGGTCATTGGAGTGTATAAACCGCAGTCCAGCAAGCAGATAAGTCAACTCTTGCTAAATATCAGGCTGAAACCAGGAATATCCTTAATACCTATGAAGGATTCCATGCGCGTTATTGCACGCGAATTAAAAGAAACGACCATCCCTTTTGCCCTGATTCTAATTGCCGATCAGATTCCTTCACGTGGCGAAATCCGGTTCTGGACAATGTTCCTGAATCAGGAGACTGCCTTTTTTACCGGCGGCGAAAAACTGGCCAGACGATACGGCCTGCCCATATTTTATGTTGATCAGATAAAGCGGAAACTTGCTAAATATGAGGTAAGCATTACACCGGTTTATGACGGAATGAGCCCAACGGAAGAAGGAGCAATTACCACAGCTTATGCAAGATTACTCGAAGCTACAATCCGGAAGAATCCTTACTTATGGTTATGGTCGCACCGGAGGTGGAAATATCGTAAGGAGGAACTACCTTTGAAGGCATGAATCAGGTTTCCGTAATCATCCTATGCTGGAATAGTTTATCCTATCTCCAAAAGTTTTTACCTTCCCTGAAAGACAATACATCAGCTGAAATTGCAGATCTGGTGGTAGTCGATAACGGCAGTTCCGATGGAACCGGCGAATGGCTTTCGGCTGAATATCCGGATATTATTCTGAAAGTTCTGGACCACAATTACGGATATGCAGGAGGTTATAAATTAGCTATTGACGGCATCAAATCTGAATATATTGTTTTATTGAATTCGGATGTTGAAGTTACACCTGGATGGATCGAACACTTGGTTTATTTTATGGATCAGCATCCCCTGGCGGGGGCGGTGGCGCCAAAAATCAGGAGTGTTGCCGACCGCGGTTTCTTCGAATATGCAGGCGCAGCCGGTGGATGGATCGACCGGTATGGCTATCCTTTCTGCCGTGGGAGAATATTTAATTCTATTGAAAAGGATACCGGACAATACAATGAGCCGTCCAGGATATTTTGGGCGTCGGGTGCCTGTATGATGCTCCGGACCGATGCCTACCTGTTTTCAGGAGGTCTTGATCCATTGTTTTTTGCGCATATGGAGGAGATCGACCTGTGCTGGAGGTTACATTCCAACGGTTACGAGGTATGGTACACCCCGGATTCGGTGGTCTTTCATGTGGGAGGCGGAGCTTTGCCCAATGAAAGTCCTAAAAAGCTCTATCTTAACTTCAGGAACAACCTTCTCCTCCTGCGAAAAAACCTTCCGTCAGAAATGCGGGCCAGGATTCTCATTGTTCGAAAAATTTTGGATGGAGTTGCAGCACTACAATATTTATTTAAAGGCAAACCGGCTTTTTTTATTGCAGTTCTAAAGGCCTATCGGGATTTTTACCGGTTATGGAAGAAGGAATACAACAATTATTCCGCTCCGACTCACCCAGCTCCGGTAGAATTGGACGGATGGTATAACCGTAGTATTGTTGCCGCGTTTTTTATCGCTCGCAAAAGAAGACTTGGGGAATTAACTCATCATAAGTAACCAACAAGTTCCTCGAGCTGCATACCCCGTGATCCCTTAATAAGGACATCGCAACCCTTGAGCTTATTTTGGGCCAGATAATCCTTCAGATTGTTCAGATTTTCAAAGAAGAGGTGCGGAAAATCGGCTGCAAACTGGTAAAACTGAATTCCGGCAAACATTACTTTTTCAAATCCAAGCTGACCCGCAAGGTGGATTATTTTGAGATGCTCATCCGCAGCATGGGAACCCAATTCGAACATATCGCCAAGAATAGCTACTGGATGAGGCAGACCGAGTGATGCAAAATGTTCGATTGCTAACGACATGCTCGACGGATTGGCATTATATGAATCAAGAAAGAGAACATTGTCTATTGTCTGGATCCATTGCGACCGCATATTATCAGGTACATAGGATTCAATTCCGGCCCTGATTTGATCTTTATCAAGCCCGAAATGGATACCAATTGATATGGCAGCCAGTATGTTATAAAGATTATAGACTCCTGTCAGATGACTGCTGAGGGTGCTTAAATCATCGCCCCCACGGGTCTTCCATTGTACCGACAGGTATCGTCCCAGGTTTGCTGCCAATCCGCAAACATCAGCATGTCCGCTGGTTCCATAGGTAAAGCAAGGATAATCTTCCACCAGCTTTTTAAGCAATTCATCATCCTCATTGACAAATAGTTTACCCCTGTTGAGCTTTATCCAGTTATATAATTCATTCTTTGCCAGTACCACTCCATCGAAAGATCCGAACCCTTCGAGATGCGCTTTACCGATATTGGTAATCAAACCGATATCCGGTTTGGCAATATCGCATAAGAAAGCAATTTCACCCGGGTGGTTGGCACCCATTTCTACAATGAGAATTTCAGTAGCGGTGTTAGTTGCAAGCAGCGTGATCGGCACCCCGATATGATTATTGAAATTCCCTGAGGTAGCAACCACATTAAACTTCTGCTTCAGAACTGAATGGATTAGCTCCTTGGTCGTGGTTTTACCGTTTGTTCCGGTGAGACCTATCACAGGTATCGAAAGATTACTCCGGTGGAAAGAGGCAAGATCCTGCATAAATCCGAGAGCATCCGGGACCAGGATATATCGATGGTCAGCAACAATTGAAGGATCATCAACAATTGCATAGGCACATCCTTTTGCAAGAGCATCAGCGGCAAAACGATTACCGTCAAAATGATTGCCTTTCAGTGAAAAATAGAGACAGCCGGGTTTGACTTTCCGGCTGTCGGTACAGATCTGCGGATATTGCAGATAGGTTTTATAAAAATCTTCAGATTTCACATCCTATTTACCATCGGCTTTACCCAAGCGTGACATGGCACAGCGGAAGCCAATATCATCGGTGGATTTTTCTTCATCCATATAGCGCCGGGTACCCGGTACCATCCAATAGGCCCTGTCGCGCCAGGAGCCACCTTTATAAACCCTAGCCCGGTCGGAAATGGTACTGGTAGAATTCAGCCTGTTAATGCCGGTTCCCTCGAAATACATCTGGGCGGTACTTTTCGAATTATCTTCAGTACCCGAATTATATCCGATACTGGATGGTGCATCACCATCGCGAAAATTGCGGTTGTCGGACCGTTTGTAGTTCGTTCGTTTTTTATTTTCCTCAGCTGTCATTGTCCTTCTGGGAATTCTGCCAAGTGAATCCTTTTCTGCAATATTGCCTTCGGCATCCCGCTGTTGAACGGTAAAAACGTTTCCGCGGAAAGGACTAAGTTCGTCCACATCCAACGAAGATAATGGACGGTATACGTCCATAACCCATTCATTCACATTACCGGCCATGTCATAAAGACCGTAATCATTTGGCAAATAAGTTTTAACCGGTGAAGTAAAAGGATATCCATCATTCAGGGAACCAGAAACTCCCATATAATCACCTTTGCCACGAACGAAGTTAGCCATGAGATTACCTCTTTTGGATTTTTCTTCATTTCTGGCATAATTGCCACGCCACGGATACATACGTTTATTCTCGATCACTTCTTCCTTAGCTATCAGGCCATTAGCGGCGAATTCCCATTCTGCTTCGGTTGGGAGCCGGTACTTTGGAAAGAAGAGACCGTCTTCCATCCGTGCTTTACGAACTGTTTTATTGGGATCGAGGTTAGGTAGATCCTGGCGAACAACACCTTCGTATTGCCCGGCAAGATAAGCATCGGTATTAAAGTTTTTAGCGCTGGTTTGATTAGGGTCCTGCATGAGGATACCCTCCTTGATCATGATTGCTTCATTCACACGATCCGTTCTCCAGTCGCAATACTGGGTAGCCTGAATCCAGGTTACGCCAACAACCGGATAATCATTATAGGAGGGATGGCGAAGATAGTACTCTGTCATGGGTTCGTTGAAAGCCAGCGCCCCTCTCCAAACCAGCGTATCCGGCAATGCCTTCTGATAAACCATCGGATAATCAACAAAAACACGCTTCAACCAATAAAGATATTCGCGATAGTCGGCATTGGTAACTTCCGTTTCATCCATGTAAAATGAAGAGATCGTTACCCGACGCGGAATATTATTCCAATCGTACCTGACATCATCAACCACACGTCCAAGGGTGAATGTTCCTCCTTCAACGAAAACCAATCCGGGTCCCGTAGGCTGGTTAAAACCCGCGATATAATCAAATCCTCCGTTCTTGATGTCATTGTATGCCCAGCCGGTTTTAGAAGATTTTATGCTGCTTTTACAACCTCCCAAAGACAAGACCATCCCAAATGTGATCAGAAGAAAACTAAACAATCTGATTTTCATGACGTTCAAAGGGTATTAAATCAAAGTACAAAATTAACTATTTTTATCACTCACACTGACTTTCAATATCAAAAGCGGCCGAAATTATGAAAATTTAATCGAAAGCCAGAGTAATAACGCAGTTCATTTTCTTTTATTTTTCAGATGGGATTGTTAATATTTTTTCCTGCCTCCTTCTCAATGAGTACAATTTCATCATAAAATAGACGTTTTTTTGTAATATTACCCCAATATGGTTAGATCAATCTTTGATATCAGTAAGCATTTAATATTACTTGTTATATATACATGGCTCTCAATTTCAATCAGTTTTGGACAAAATTCCAAGGCGCGACAGATAAATTGGGTGTCGGCTGCCCAGTTTGACAGAGCAATTTATCCCGGCGGCTCATCCAGCCTGCCCTACTATTCCGAACGTATACCCTGGAACGAAATTCAAAATAGTAAACCAGAAGTTTTTTTTACGAACCTTCAATTTGAACCGGTAAACACATCAGATCCCGAATGGAAAAATATCCGGTTAAACAACCTCACGGATGCAATTGTAATCAGAACTGGTGTTCAAATCGAGCGGAAGCGGGCTTTTGCAGTTTTTTCCTTTATCCCTTTCAGGAAGAATCCATCCACAGGCCAGATCGAACGATTGGTGAGCTTTATACCTGAAATAAAACGTGTCGACCGTCCGGTCACTGAACTGAAAACAAAAGCCAATTCTCGTACCTACGCTTCACAGTCGGTACTGGCAAATGGGAGGTGGTATAAAATTCAGGTGAACACCAGGGGTATTCAAAAGTTAACCTATGCCGACCTGAAGAAAATGGGAATACAGAATCCCGACAATGTCCGGATCTATGGTAACGGAGGTTTTCAGCTGCCTTATGATTCCAGCATTGACCGACCCGATGACCTTGTTGAGAACCCGGTATATTTTGATAAGGGAGCCGATGGCCAATTCGGAGACAGTGATTTTGTTATATTTTATGCTTCGGGGACCACGACCTGGAAATATGACGCAAGCAAGAAGATTTTCAATCACAAGATCCATCTCTATTCCGATTACTCGAATTATTTCATTACTGAAGACCTTGGTCCCGGGAAAAGAGTTACCGGACTTAACGCCAGTACGCTGTTACCTCAGACAACAGTAACAACTTACAATGCAATTGATTATCGTGAACAAGATTCCCTTAACCTGATAAAATCCGGCCGCCAGTGGTGCTGGAAGCATTTTTCCATTCAGCTCAGAAGAGGATTCAGCTTCAATTTTCCCCATCGTATAATTAGTGAACCCGTTAAAGTAACGACCTCATTATGGGGCCGGTCTTCCTCAACAAGCCAGGCTTCGAAATTTTACCTTCTCAATGAGGAAACCCTGTTTGAAACGGTTGAACTTGCCGGAGTTCATACCGATAACTACGAGGCACTATATGCCTCCACGGCAATTTCCAACAGCTCTTTTACTCCTGCATCAGAATCCGTCACCATAAATTTCCAGTTCGTGCCCAGTAATCCCGCTGCAGAAGGATGGCTCGATTACCTAACACTTAATACGCGTTGCAACCTGATCTTTGATGGCGGACAATTATCCTTCCGCGATGCCCAGGAAACCGGAAACGGTAAAGTGGTCAGATTTCAGATCGGTCAGGCAAAAGTTAACAATCTGGTATGGGAAGTAACCGACGCCAATGAAATCAGACAACAAGCCGTCCAAGCCTATACAGGTGGTATTGAATTCGTTGCAGCTGCCGACAAAATCAGGGAATACATTGTTTTCGATCCCGGATCAGCTGCTCTTCCTGTACCTGCTTACTCCGGTGACGGGCTTGGACTGATTGCCAATCAAAATCTCCATGGATTAGAGTGTCCGGATATGATTATCCTGGTTCATGATGACCTGAAAACGTATGCCCTGCAACTGGCCGATTTTCATAAGAAACACGACGGGCTGACAACCCTTTTGGTTTCGCCCGTCCAGATCTATAATGAGTTTTCATCAGGAATGACCGATGTTACAGCCATAAGGGACTTTCTGAAGATGTTTTATGACCGGTCCTCCGCAGAAACCTTCCGGCTGAAGTATTTCTTGTTTTTCGGCGATGGTTCATATGACAATAAGAATACAGTCAAGGATTTCCGCACATGCCTTCCGACTTACCAGTCACTTGAATCTTTGTATCCCACCAGTTCCTATGTTACTGATGATTTTTTCGGATTGCTTGATACGGGTGAAGATATTGAAGCAGGCCTGCTCGAGATTGGTATCGGACGTTTCCCCGTGTTAAGCGAATCTGAAGCCACCGCGATGATTGAAAAAATCAACCAGTATTATTCCCCTTCAGCTTTGGGTGACTGGCGAAATCTAGTTTGTTTTATCGGCGATGATGAAGATGGTAATACTCATATGCGCGACGCAAATACATTAGCCGATCTCCTGAAAGTTAATAATCCGGTATTCAATATTGATAAAATTTTTCTGGACGCCTACCAGCAGGTTACCTTGCCTACCGGCGACCGGTATCCTGAGGTTAACCGGGCTATCGGAGACCGCATGAAAAAAGGTGCCCTGATCATGAATTATCTGGGCCATGGTAGTGAAAGAGGATTGGCCCATGAGGAAATTCTGACTATATCAGACATCAAGAACTGGAAAAATCCGGAAAGACTTCCTCTATTCATAACTGCAACATGCGAATTCAGCAGGTTCGACGACCCTTCCCTGGTGTCGGCAGGCGAATGGGTAATCCTTAATCCGGGCGGTGGCGGTATTGCATTGTTTTCAACCACCCGTTTAGTCTATTCCTCTCCTAATTTCATTTTGAACCGGGAATTATATAATTACGCTTTCAGCCGGGATGCCCTGGGAAAACGGCTGACCCTGGGTGATGTAATGCGACTCACAAAAAATGCTGTCGGAGAAGAACAGAACAAACTTAACTTCACCCTATTGGGAGATCCGGCATTGACTCTATGCTACCCGGAATACGGAATTACAATGACTCAGATGAATGGAAAGCCCGTGGGTGAATTCATCGATACTTTGAAAGCCCTGACGGCTGCGAACATTAGTGGTTTCGTTAACGACCTGAATGGCAATAAGTTAACTGATTTTTCCGGCATGGTTCTTCCAACCATTTTTGACAAAGAAGTTACCCTGACAAACTTAGCTAATGATGGCGGGCCGATCATGGAATTTGATGTTCGGAACAGCATCCTGTTCCGTGGAAAAGCCAGTGTTAAGAATGGAGAATTCACTTTTAATTTTATAGTACCTAAGGATATTTCATATAAAATCGGAACCGGGAAATTAAGTTTTTATGGTAACAACAATCTGACCGATGCCGCCGGGGTTAACCTTCGGGTATTAATCGGAGGATCCTCAACGAGTGGGATAGCAGATAAAAATGGCCCTGAACTTGGAATCTTTATGAATGATACCACATTCGTAAGCGGAGGCATTACCAATGAAAACCCAATCCTTCTTGCTAAAATAAAAGATGCCAGCGGAGTCAATACCACCAGCAATGGCATTGGCCACGATATTACTGCAATCCTGGATGGTAACCTGAAGAATCCGATCATGCTGAATGATTATTATGAGAGTGATCTCGACCAGTACCGTTCCGGCAGCCTGAAGTACCCAATCAGTAAACTGGAGCCCGGTGATCACACCATACGGGTCAAAGTTTGGGATATCCTCAATAATTCAAGCGAATCCGAAATTACTTTCACAGTGAAAAGTTCGCAGGATCTTGTAATCGACCATGTATTGAACTACCCGAATCCATTTACTACTCATACCGATTTTTACTTTGAACATAACCAGGGACAGCAGTCTCTCGACGTCCTTCTGCAGATTTATACAGTCAGTGGAAAATTGGTTAAGAGTTTTGAATTTCTTTCAGCTGATCAAACTCAGATAAATCCCGGATCATTCAGGGTGGGGCCGATACCATGGGACGGACTGGATGATTTTGGCGACAGGATTGGCAGAGGCACCTACTTTTATAGGGTAAAAGTCAGGACATCAGATGGTAAATCTAAAGAGGCTTTCCAAAAACTGGTCATCCTGAAATAATAAAGTGCTCTTACGCAATAAATTTCCGAACTGGTAGTTTTTGAACTTTGGATAGCAGGTTGAAGCCGGATAAATCTATATATTTGCAGCAAAAATTACAGTACATGAAAATTGTGCGAAACTTCCTTCTTATTATGCTGGGTTTAACAACCCTGATTAAACCTTCGGCTGGCCAGATTACCACGGATCAATTGTCGGGGAAAATCAATACAGTGACTACGGCTGTTCCTTTCCTGACCATCGCCCCGGATTCAAGATCAGGAGGCATGGGTGATGTGGGAGTTGCCATATCAACTGATGCAAACTCCATGCATTGGAATCCGGCAAAGTATGCTTTTGCACCAAATGACATGGGCGTGTCGATCTCATATACTCCCTGGTTAAGGAAACTGATTCCCGATATCAATCTGGCATATCTTTCAGGCTATAAACGAATTGACAAACAACAGGTTATAGGCTTTTCCCTCTTATATTTCTCCCTTGGCAACATAGAATTCAGAGATGACCAGGGAACGTTGACAACACAATTTAATCCGAACGAATTTGCCGTGGATGCTGCTTATGCACGCTCATTTTCCAACAGATTCTCAGGCAGTATTGCTTTCCGCTTTATCTATTCCAACCTTACAGGAGGCTATTCTGTAGGGGGAGTTGGTGAATCACATCCCGGAATGGCCTATGCATCAGATGTTTCCGTTTTTTATAGAAATAATGAACTGCGTCTGCGTGATTATGACGCTACTTTTGCTTTTGGAGCCAATATTTCAAATATCGGGTCAAAGATCTCCTATACTTCGAGTTCTGACAAAGATTTCATTCCGATCAATTTACGCCTGGGAACAGCCTTTACAATAGATTTTGATGCCTATAACAGTCTGACTGCCGCATTTGACGTGAATAAGCTTTTGGTCCCTTCCCCGCCGATGTATTATGCTGATTCCGTAGATACTAAAAATGACCCGGTTATAAGTGCCGGTTACGATCCCAACGTTTCCGTTGCTGTGGGAATGTTTCACTCCTTTTATGATGCCCCCGGTGGATTGAAAGAGGAACTTAATGAAATTACTTATTCTGGCGGACTGGAATACTGGTACGCAAAACAATTTGCAATCAGAGGCGGATATTTCTGGGAAGCTGCTACCAAAGGCAACCGTAAATTCTTTACAGTCGGAATTGGGTTACGTCTGAACGTTTTCGGATTGGATTTTTCTTACCTGGTACCCGTCAACAACCAGAACAGTCCTCTGGCTAATACCCTAAGGTTCAGCCTACTGTTTAATTTTGCAGGATTAAACGCCAAAAAATAATGCACCGGATCGGCTTTGGATATGACGTCCATAAACTGGTCGGGAACCGGAAACTCATTTTAGGCGGAATCGAAATTCCCTTTTCCAAAGGCACTCTTGGCCATTCCGATGGTGATGCTCTGATCCATGCCATTTGTGATGCTTTACTTGGAGCATTGGCCCTGCGCGACCTAGGATTTCATTTCCCGGATTCATCTGCAGAGTATAAAGATATTGACAGTAAAATTCTCTTAAGGAAAACCATAAAGCTTGTAAGGGAAAACGGGTGGGAAATCGGCAATATCGACACAACAATTTGCCTCGAAAAACCCAGGCTGAAAGATCACATTACCCTGATGCAGGGCACTCTGGCAGAAGTTATGGGTATCAACCCCAATCAGATATCAATTAAGGCCACCACCACCGAAAGTATGGGGTTCGTTGGAACCGGCGAAGGGGTGGCAGTTTACGCGGTGGCGATGCTGGAAAAACGCATGTAGGGACGCATAATTGCGTCCGGTCGGGTAGACGCAATTATGCGTCTCTACGATGTCATTGGCGATGGTTCGTATCCTATCGCGAGTACTCAGCCGTCACATGATCTACAACTCCTCCTCCATCATCGGCGGTATAACTCATGTTGATTAGGTCGAAAGTTTCGTTAATCGTTCCGCTGCCTTCAAAAACAGTTCTATCTACGGTCTGCTTCAGGAGGGTAATGGAATATCCGTTTTTAATGACTGAAGCCTTTACACCGTTCCCAAGGTGATAAATACCATCGATATAATAAGTGTCTGTGTGAGCAGTATCCCGACTAAAGGTGACCGTGTAAATACTGGTCCCTTTAGTACTTTTCAGAAAAATCTGACTGGTTTC
>JAPLDV010000032.1 GCA_026391235.1 Bacteroidia bacterium
GAGTGATACCAGATGCAGTCGTGGTAGTGACGGTCGGTAGACCAGGAATGGCTAAAGTGGTAAATGTTAAATCACTTCCGTAGGAAGTTCCCACACTATTGGTTGCATAAGCCCTGATATGATAGAGCGTGTTGGCAGTCAGACCGGTCAGACTGCTACTAAAACTTCCTGTTCCGGTACCATCGGTGGTCTTGCTGTTGGCTGTAGTGGGATTGGATGAAGTACTCCAGCAAACACCCCTGGCAGTAACTGCGGCTCCACCATCTGAAGTAACATTCCCTCCAGAGGTGGCGGTTGTTTGCGTAATGCTTGTAGCTGTAGTCGTTAGGACAGTTGGAGGGTTAATGGTTTGACCAGTTGTGAAGGAGATTTCATTCCCGTAAGCCGTTCCAACACTATTTGTGGCATATGCTCTCACATAATAGGGCGTGTTTGCAGTCAGACCTGTAAGACTGCTGGTAAAACTTCCTGTCCCGGTGCCATCGGTGGTCTTACTGTTGGCTGTTGTCGGATTCTGGCTTGTGCTCCAGCAAACACCACGGGCAGTAACTGTTGCTCCTCCATCGGAAGACACGTTTCCTCCAGAGGTTGCGGTTGTCTGTGTTATGCTTGTTGCGGCAGTTGTAGTTACGGCGGGCAAAGTCAATGTTGTGAAAGTTAGTTCAACTCCATAGGCCGTTCCAACGCTGTTTGTCGCATAAGCCCGGACATAATAAAGTGTGCCAGCTGTCAACCCGTTGATACTGCTTACAAAGGTTCCCGTTCCATTTCCGTCCGTTGTATGATTGCCAGTAGCCAAGGGACCTGATGTCGTACTCCAGCAAACACCCCTGGCTGTAACGGTTGCTCCACCGTCTACCGTAACATTTCCTCCAGAGGTGGCAGTGGTCTGGGCGATATTCGTTGCTGCCGTTGTCGTTACAGTTGGCACAACAGAATCGTCAAAAGTTGTAAATGATAAATCACTTCCGTAGGAAGTTCCCACACTGTTGATAGCATAGGCCCTGATATGATAGAGTGTGTTAGCTGTCAAGCCGGTAAGACTGCTGGTAAAACTTCCCGTCCCGGTGCCATCGGTGGTTTTGCTGCTGGCGGTAGTCGGATTGGATGAAGTACTCCAGCAAACACCTCTTGCTGTTACGCTCGCTCCTCCATCTGCCGTAACAGTTCCACCGCTGGTGGCAGTAGTTTGGGCGATATTAGTAGCTGCCGTTGTCGTAACAGTTGGTATTGCAGGAATGGCTAAAGTGGTAAAAGACAAATCACTACCGTAAGAAGTTCCAACACTGTTAGTTGCATATGCCCTGATATGATAGAGAGTGTTTGCAACCAGTCCTGTAAGACTGCTGGTAAAATTCCCTGTCCCAGATCCATCTGTGGTCTTGCTGTTTGCAGTAGTTGGATTGGATGAAGTACTCCAGCAAACACCCCGGGCAGTAACAGTTGCTCCTCCATCAGCGGTAACATTTCCACCACTGGTAGCTGTAGTCTGTGCAATGCTTGTAGCGGCAGTCGTTAGGACAGTTGGAGGGTTAATGTTTTGACCAGTTGTGAAGGAGATTTCATTCCCGTAAGCCGTTCCAACACTATTTGTGGCATATGCTCTCACATAATAAGGCGTGTTCGCAGTCAAGCCAGTAAGACTGCTGGAAAATGAGCCGGTTCCGTTACCATCAGTTGTGTGACTGTCAGCAACTGTTGGATTGGATGAAGTGCTCCAACAAACACCCCGGGAAGTAACAGTTGCTCCTCCATCGGAAGACACATTTCCTCCGCTGGTTGCATTGGTCTGTGTTATGCTTGTTGCAGCAGATGTAGTTACAGTTGGGAACGTTAATGTAGTAAAGGTTTGTTGATCCCCATACGCCGTTCCAGCGCTGTTTGTAGCATAGGCCTTGATGTTATAGGTTGTTCCTTCAGTCTGACCAGTAAGATGACTAATAAAACTTCCACAGTTGTTATGACAGTTGGAGGGTTAATGTTTTGACCAGTTGTGAAGTAGATTTCATTCCCGTAAGCTGTTCCAATGCTATTTGTGGCATATGCTCGGACATAATAGGTCGTATTGGCTGTCAGACCTGTTAGATTGCTGGTGAAACTTCCAGCTCCATTACCATTAGTCGTTTTGTTGTTATCTGTGGTTGGATTTGGTGAGGAGTTCCAGCATACTCCACGGACAGTTATATCATAACCTCCATCATTTGTAATATTTCCTCCAGTGGTGGCTGTTATTGTAGTCAAATTCGTTATGGCTGCTGTGGAAATTGTCGCAAGTCCTAAGGTGCCAAGAATACATCGAACACTATTTCCAGATTCCCTTCTTCTTGGATTACCCGTATATAGTTCTGTATTTCTATAAGTTAACGAACGGAACCATGCTGCGTAGTTAGGCCACCATTCGTGCCAATATGGATATGCAGTTATTGACCACCAACCACCATCATCGCCTATAGCTACAAATCCTGTTCCTAGGCTATCTTGGCGGTAACCACCGGGAAAAGCTGTAAATCCTGTCTCATTGGTAGCACCGGTATTTGGAGTTCTCCAATGATTTGTTCCTGTTTCTTTCAATTTTCCTCCGGAAACAGCATCTCCTCCCAAATAATTAGACAATGTTTTCCATTCGGCGTCGGTCGGCACATGCCAATCAGTTGGGGCAAGTTTGTTGGTGCTTACCGCAAACCAGTTATATAATGCTCCAAAAATGTTCTTGTATGTTGTCGCATCGTTATTATACCATCAATATGCATCTGTTGTAAGGCCTCTCCATGTCGTATTATCTGTCACATTGGGAATTGGAGCTCCATCATTATATCTTGTAGTTTTTAAGTTTTCCGCCATCCACCACTGATCCCCAATCTGAACAACAGGATAATTGTTGCCATCGGCATCGGTACACTCAATAAATTTAAACGATATGGTTTTACTTTTGGTTGGAACATCCATTAATACAGTACTGAATTTCCACGATGTTCCAATGAACTTTAAAAGGTCACCTGAATTATACTGCCAAAATCGCTCCTCTGTGGCACTTTTTAATTGGGGTACTTCTGAAAAAGTTCCAATATTCCCATTGTAAGTAATTGTAAGAGAACTTGTGCTGCTTGTACTAAATAATCTTCCAAGATGAGATTGATTATCAAGGAATACCTTTAGAGTATAAATTCCACTCATCAAGCCGGTTACCCGGAAGGAATGGATACCGCTTGTCAATGTTTGTCGTAAGCTGGATATTTCTCTTCCGATAAGGTCATATATTGTTATTACAGCAGGACCTGATTTTCGAGCTCCAAATTCTATGGTAAAGTAATCATTGGAAGGATTTGGATATATACGTAAGGGGCCATAAACATTGTCAAATACAAGGTCATTCCCTGTAACTGTCGCCTTTAAATGGAGAATATCAGAACCTGAAAGTGATATGCTTTTCCCTTGAGTCAGGTTCTCCACTTTAACGGTTTCTCCTGTATTGCTTGCTCCATTACCGGAAAAGCTAATCAGATAATCCTGTGCATGTGATGGAATTACCGAAAACAGGATGGAAATGATGAGGGTTAAATTTTTCATAACTATAGTTCTAATAAAGTTGACGATCCTCTTCTATTGCACAACGACCTTGGAAAGTTCAATTAGTTCTCCTCCTTGCTATTGAAAATACTCCTGATCCTAATTGCATGTTGGTTAAACATATTTCCTTTATCATCAATGCATACCTTTTCGAATTTATCCTTTTGGCTTACCGGACAAAAAAACAGCGTGGCCTAATTGCCTACTGCTGTTGAGGTCCGTCCAAGAACCCTGCAAACAAGTAAAGCAACGACCACGCTTTGACGTGGCGTTTTGCTTCTTCCTGTTTGCATTAGAAATTTGGACGGTTTCAACAACAGAATACAGCTAAACGCTAAATCTCTTATTTTCCAGTTCTACATATTTTTCATTTTTTGTTAAACAAAGTTATATTTAATCAACGCGCCAATCTGCATTGGCTTTCAGCTTCACTTGCATTTGACCCAATCCATATTTTTGATTGGCAAAAATTGAGTCCGCTGGGATCAATCTGAGGGCTTCCGGTAGTTCGTTTTTTACCAATCCATTTCATGTGGACTAAGGTAAGTGTTTTATAACTAACAACTCCAAGTAAAAGCGACATTATTTTTCGCGAAAGTAACAGCCCCATTTTCAGTGGGCTTTCGTAAAAGTGAGAACCTTTGAGAAGGAAAACTACGCTTACATTTTACGGGCTTCCGCCGGGGTGACTGGTTCCACCTCTTCAGATGGGAGTTTGGCAAAAGGGGGCATAGGATAAACAGTTTCCATACCCTGGGGTGTTATCTGAAGGTAAGGGAAATCATCCTCGAACAAGGGTGGGAAATTTTCATATCTGATCAAATTTCCCGGAAGCAAAATTCTGTTTATAAAGCTACTCTCTGTCTTTAATATCAATTGGTGGTCATCATCCTGAATAAAAGAGACCAGCAAGGCGGTACCCTGTTTTTACCTTGAGAATATGGAAACAGAGGATACATTTACTACCTTTGCGTTTAGAATGTAAAAGAAACAGGTTGAAAGTAAAAGAGTTTGAATTATTTCTGGATAAAAACGGTCACGAGCGTTTGCGTGTCCGTATATGCCGAACAAGATTTGAGAGATAGGTGGGAGTGGTATCGGGAGCGATTTATTAAAAGAATGAAAAAATAGTGAATTATGACAAACAAAGAGACCATTGAGAGAAAGATTGGCTTGACATTCGACTTTGTCAACTATTTAATTGACAAACCTGAGTTAGCGGAGGATCTGCCTGATAATTTTAAGTTAGAGTTTGTGGAAAAAGATTTCCCTAAAATCGAAAAAATGCAGGTCGAAGAACAGAGATCACCTTTGAAAAAGAAATTTGTCAGAGTTAGAAACACTTTTGAGCTGACAAAATAAAGAACACGAACAAGCATCCGCGTCATCCGCGTGCCTCTTTTCAGTTCAGCATCACCTGCCCGCCCGTTACCGGAATGGCCTGGCCGGTTTCATATTCCTGATCGATCACGTAATAGATGGCCTTCATAACATCTTCAACCGTGCAACCCCTGCCTGCAGGAACCTGACTTTCATAATAACGCTTTACGTCATCAATGGTTTGTGCATTTGGAACTTTGCCTGATCTTAAATATTGGACAAATAAACCTTTATCGGGGTCCGACCATAACGGGCCATCAAAGAAATTGCCCGGGCAAATGGAATTAACTTTTATGTGATATTCAATGAGTTCCAGAGCAAAGGACTGCGTAAGCCCTACACCCCCAAATTTCCCTCCTGCATAGGTGAAATTTTTCTTGCTGCCCCGTAACCCTGATTTCGAGTTGATCTGAATGATATCGGTAAAATAACCTTTCTTGTACAACGACTGGATTTTGAGGACCGCTGAGGCAAACTTGGCACAGAGGAAGTAACCGGAATAATTAACCTTAGTCATAAGTTCAAAAATCTCAGGGCTCATTTCATCCAAACCCCCGGCATGGAGGATGCCGGCATTGCTTATCAATACATCCAACCCGCCGAATTCAACTACCGTACAGGAAATCAGATGTTTAACCGACTCGGGATCGGATACGTCCGTCTGAATAAAAATCGCTTTGTTGTTTTTGGCTCCTCTATTTAATTCTTCGGCTAATGCTTTCCCTTTCGTCTCATTCAGGTCAGCAATGATAACATTGGCCCCTTCATGGAACAATTTCTCGGCTATTCCCCCGCCAAATCCCTGGGCTGCTCCGGTAACTATGATGATCTTGTTCATAACCTTGCCACTTGAAGATCCGCGCGATATGTTATGCCGGTAATTTTCTGATTCCCAGCTTTCGATAAAGGAAATCTGCCCGGGCGACAGGAAATGCGGCCCGCTAAATGCCTGACTCAGGAAACTGATCTTCATCAGATCTTCAAAAACATCGAGGAGAATATCCGCCATTTTAATGCTCTCATCAGCAGCTATTAAACCAATTTGGTTGATTAAAATGATCTTGGGTAAACTTCCGTATGCCGTTTGATATTTATCGAGCTTAATTTTGAACTCTTCAACGATTTCATCCGGTGATCCTGTCGATTCAATATAAAGCGGCCGGGCTTTGCAGTAAACAATATTATCAGGGGTAAATGGAAGGGAAACCAATCCGGCACTAACCTGGTCACCGGTAAAAAACTGAATTAGCTTGTTTTGTCTGACCTTCATTATTTTAACCCCTTGCCCTGACAGTAACATCCGGATGGCCGGAATTATTTCCGTGGATTTCTCACCCACCGGTATCGCATTGATATCAAAGGAGAAAGAATTTGCGCCATTGACAGTTTTCAAACAATAATCGTACAACTCCCGTATTTCATCAACGGAATCGGCACTGATAAAAACGCCATGATTCTGGACCAGGATAATTCCCGGATCCCTGGAGAACCGGTTTCTATAGTCTGATATTTCAGATTCCAGCTTCTTGAAAAGAACATACCCGGGGTCGATATATTCAACAAACAAAACATCATCAGGGAAGATTGCCTTTACTATTTTCCTGCAATCCAGGCTGCAAAGCAAAGCATTGATCCTGGTTGGGTGGGTGTGGACTACATACCGGTATCTGATCAGGTGGTGAAGAGGTGTTTCCACTGACGGCCTCAGGTTCCGCTCATTATCGATGCAGCTTTTCATCAGGCCTTCAAGGATCATCTGGTCGCGCAGGAAAGCATCCTCAGGAAATGATTTGGACAGCATGGCATCGAGCCTGCACCTGTCCAATCGTATCAGCTCCTGCCCGGTCAGGCTTCCTAACCTTGTTCCGCTGGCCTTTATATAGAGGTAATTCTCGTCTTTCCATGAGGTATTGCCTCCGCCGCCTATGACAAACTCCCTGTCATTGCCGTATAAATGTGAAATCTCAAGAAGATCAGCAAGTGACTTTTCCATAACTGTCAGATGTTTAAAAAATGATAAACCACGGCTTTTCCCAGCGTAAGCAGCTTGTTTTTTTGATCGATACTCAGTTTATGCCACTGTGAAACCTGACTTACAGATTCCTGCGCTCTAAGATATTGATGGGCCGCAATAATGCAGGCTCCTTCAGAACCTATATTTTTCAGGTCATCGGTCAGCGGGACCTGGTGCCTGCACGATACGGTTAACGGAACCATATCGGGTGTGTTATGCTCAGTCCCGAAAAGAATAATAAATCCCTTTGAGTGGAAAAACTTTACAAAATCTTCGAGGATAACTGAATCATTTCTTCCGGGGATTAACTCGATGCAGAAGATGTTTTTTTGAGATAGTTCTTTATAAAGCGCATCTTTATCAACTTCATAATCAGTTATATTTCCTCTTGGGTCATCTAGGAGAACGGGGTAACAGGGAATTCCTCCGGCATTTTGAATTATATCGATAACGGCATCAACACGGAGAAAAGCCTTTTCATCCTCTTCAACAAAAGCTTTGCCACCGGCTTTCAGCAGATTATTCCTGATTTCAATTTCAACGGCAGAATCGCTATCCAGATTTGCTTTGGGCTCCTTGCCATCATACAGCGCCGATAAAAAAGCTTTCCGCCCGGCAATCGCGGGGAACTTTTGAAATATGGAGATCCTTAGTGCCTTGGCGATATGACGCTCCCTCACCAGGTCCTGTGCATATTTCTTTCGTATACTTTGGAAATCAAGCCTTATATCAGAATGAATATCAGCAAGAACCGAATTGGTTTTGCTGACCATTGTCTCCACCTGGCGTAAACTTTCGATTTTTACTATTTCTATAATATTGACATGAGCGGCATCCAGGCTCTCGGGAAAATCAAGTCCCTTTCCGCTGAAATAGGTGCGTCCCGGATTATTCGGATCATTAACCCGCACTCCCTTTTTTTGCAATTCGCGGTCCAGTGCAATGAATTCAATGTTGAACATGGGAAAAATCCGGTTCTCCAGTGCGTACTTCAGAAACTCTGAATATCCGGATGTTGTATAGAAGTCATTGATGCCCAGAATCTTAATATTTTCCTTTGCTGCCATTTTAAATATCATCGCAACATCAGAAAAGGCACTGAAAGAATAGGGTGTATGGATATGCCCATTCACCTCATAAACCGTTAACCCAACCGGTACCGGAGATCTTAAAAGCTCCCCGGTTTCCGGAAAATGTTTCAGGTAATTTGTCATTTCATCAAACTCCATATTTATTTCTTCTGATCTGCTCATTGGATGTTGCATTGCTGGTGACCGAATGGCCTTTCAGCGGAATTATCCTTTCATGGATGGCATCCAGTATCCAATCAGGCTGAGGGAAGAAATAGTTTTCCATCTCGTAAGCCGGAACGATCCAGTTTCTTGATCCCACTACCACAGGCGGAGCATCGAGGTCATCGAAGGCAAGCTCGGTAATTGTTTGAGCCATCTCTTTAAGGAATGATCCCCGGGTGGAGGCATCACTGGTCAGAATAATCTTTCCGGTTTTCTTCACTGATGCAATAACCAGTTCATAATTGAAGGGCGACAGGCTCCTTGCATCGATGATCTCTGCACTCAGATTGTATTTCTCCCTCAGGATATCAGCCGCTTTTACAGCTGTATACAAGGTAGATCCTATGCTTAAGATGGTCAGGTCATTACCCTGCCGTTTAATGTCAGGTTCGCCAATGGGAATTTCGTAATAACCTTCAGGAACACCTCCTTCGTGAAACATCTCGCCGATATCATATATCCGCTGACTTTCGAAGAAAATTACCGGGTCGGTACCCTGGAGTGCGCTGTTCATCAATCCTTTTGCATCGTATGGCGTTGCCGGAAAAACTACTTTTAACCCGGGAATATGGCCCACCAAAGCCGACCAATCCTGTGAGTGCTGTGCTCCATATTTTGAACCAACAGAAACCCTTACAACCACCGGCATTTTAATAACATTGCCACTCATGGCCTGCCATTTGGGCAATTGGTTAAATACCTCATCACCGCATCGTCCAAGAAAATCGCAGTACATGATTTCCGCTAATACCCGGCCACCGCACATCCCATATCCGACGGCGGTACCAACTATGGCACCTTCCGAAATGGGGGAATTGAACAGGCGGTTATACGGAAGAGCCTCAGTAAGACCTTTGTATACCGCAAATGCTCCGCCCCAGTCGCGATTCTCTTCTCCATAAGCCACCAGCGTCGGGTCTTTATAAAACCGGTCAATAATTGCCTCGAAAATACCATCGCGCAACTGGTATTGCTTTATTTTGGATATTGCCTTCCCATCTTTGCCAAGATGAAACCGTTCTTTTGTTTTGATCTGTTTAACCCTGGGATTTTCATCCATGGGCATTAATACCTCACACCGGCCTTCTTCCATCCGGTCGACCGACTGGTTGGAGAACATCATGTCACTGATGGTTTCCGGACTCCTGACCAGGTTCAGCAGCGGCGATATTTTTTCATCAATGGTAAGGATCAGCGTTTGTTTGATCTCGGCGATGATATTTGCTGAGATACCGTCGAGCTGTTCCCGGGTAGCGACATTTGCTTCAATAAGTTGATTGCCAAATACTTGTATTGAATCTGCCCTTTCCCAGGCTTCAACCTCTTCTTTTGAACGGTACGATGAGGCATCCGAAGGGGAATGGCCGCTGATACGGTAGGTTAATGTGTCAAGAAGAACCGGCCCATTGCGATCTTCAAGAATCTGTTTCTTTCTTTTGAAAGCATCAATAACAGCCAGCGGATTATAGCCATCAACCCTCTCAGCGTTCATCATTTCAGGATTCACTCCTGCCCCAATCCGGGCGAGAATACCGTAACCCATGGTTTCGCCGCAGGTTTGTCCGCCCATTCCGTATTGATTGTTCATGAAATTAAACAGAATCGGCAAACCGCCTTTGAATTCACCTTTCCAGAGAGTCCGGAACTGATCCATGGTGGCAAAACTGATGCCTTCCCAAACAGGCCCGCAACCCATCGAAGCATCACCAATATTGCAGACAACGATACCGGGCTTGCGGTTGACCCTCTTATACAAAGCAGCTCCGACGGATATGTCACCCGAACCTCCAACAATGGCATTATTGGGATATACTCCAAACGGGGTGAAGAATGCATGCATCGAACCGCCAAGACCTTTGTTGAACCCGTTTTCGCGGGCAAATATTTCAGCCAGGGTACCGTATAAAAGAAACTTGATACCCAGCTCTTTAACACTTCCCTGATGACCGTTCTCAACAACTTTTAAAGTGCTTCCGCCAAAGAAATTCTTCATAATGTTCATCAGTGTGGTATCATCCAGCTGGTGAACGGCTGAAAGCCCTTTTGCCAGGATCTCGCCGTGGCTCCGGTGCGATCCGAAAATGTAGTCCTCAATGGTCAGATGATAAGCCATACCAACTGCCGAGGCTTCCTGGCCGATCGATAAGTGAGCCGGGCCGGGGTGATTATACCTGATACCGAAATATTCATTGGTTGTTTTTATCTTATTGAGCATCACTTCAAACTCCCGGATGATGACCATGTCGCGAAAGATCCGGATGAAATCATCGGTTGAGAAAAGTTTCTTTTCTTGCTCGATAGTCTTATTATATTGATTTACAGGTATATGACCAAAAGTAATTTGACCGGGTTTTCTAACCTTTGCGGGATCAATATTTAGTGTTCTTGGCATTGTTGTTATTATTATTTGATATTCTGACAATTAACTGGTTTTGGGTTAATTAAAGAGTAAAATTAAGATGCTCAATCTCCAGCCGGATTTCCCTTAAGAATGCTGAAGCCGGTGCTCCGTCGAGAGCCCGGTGATCATAGGTCAGCGACAAACCGATAAACGGTACAAACCCAAATACGCCGTTGCCCAGGTCGGTGGGGCGGTTTATGATAGTATTGACCCCCAGGATCGCAACCTGAGGCAAATTGATTACCGGAGTGAATAATTCGACTCCAAAAGAACCCAGGTTTGATACCGAGAAGGTGGCTGATTCGCTGGCCAGGAGCTCCGGGTTGATATTTCCCTTTTTGCAACTATTGGCTACTGCTTTTAATTGCGAAGCTAATCCCTGAATAGTCAGATCATCTGCATTTCTTACGGTTGGAACCATCAGCCCTCTTTCCGTGTCTACCGCCAATCCAAGGTGTACTTTATGGAATATGCTCATGGAATCGCCAAGCAGATGACAATTCACCATCGGATGTTTTTTGAGTGCCCGGATAACAGCATAACAGACCATATCATTGATGGTTATGTTTTCCGAAGCTCCTTTTTCGAAAGATTCCTTGGCAATCCTGCGCAATTCAAGCAGCCGCCTTGCATCGGCACTGGTATGGTGGGTCAGCTGGGCGGAGTTTTGAAGCGATTCCTTCATTTTGGCAGCAATGATCTTCCTCATGTTGGATAGTTTCCTGATCTCAAAGTCCTCATCAACCCATGATGCCGGCGGGGTAACGAATGAATCAGTTTTCGCTGCCATGATAATATCCTGTTTCATAATCCTACCGTTTGGGCCCGATCCTCTGATGCCTTCATAATTGATCCCCAGCCCTTGAGCCTGCTTTCTTGCCAGAGGA
>JAPLDV010000325.1 GCA_026391235.1 Bacteroidia bacterium
ATTAGGATAATTTCGCAAATCGAAAATAATTGCCGGTGTGGATTTCAGGGCGTCGACCATGGCGGCGACCTCAGTTACTATCAGTTTACCCAAGTCAACATAACCATACCCACAGGCGGTAATCCTGTAAGAATCCTGCATGCTATTACCTTTTTCCCAGTCTTCCCAGTTATAGAGGTCGATATCACGTTTTTTCGTTTCGGTATAAGATTGGCCTTGTCTGTTTGTGAGCGTCATCACGATTGCAGTATTCTGGCCGCCCCGGATCATGTGCTTATATAAATTGCGATACAATGCCGCCGGAGTTGATGCATGAATAAACCGGGCCAGGGAGTCTTCGATTGTTTTGATTTCAATCCCATCTATTGCAGTCAGGATGTCGCCTGGCGCTATTCCGTCGTTGACACCGACTTTTCTGACAACGCACTGATCTTCTATCCTTTCAAAAGCTATCCTGGGCGAATATAACCCCTTCCAGAAATACTCATCCAATTTAGAACTATGCGTAAAACCGTGTGAGTCATTAATCCGTGTAGCAAGCTTGAGGAACTGTTTATGGAATTCAATTTCAGTCATCGGCTTCCTGAAAAGCGGAATGAATTCCTGTAAGGTCGAATCCCATGTTTGATCCATCAGGTTCCGGTAGGGGAAAAAATAATTGATCACATTCCAATAATAAAAAAAGACAATTAACCTGTGGGATTCAATTGTGTAATCTATTGAAATGGTAAACGGATCACCTCTGAAATCAATGTAATTGCCGCTTAAATAGTCAATGCTGACCATGCAGGTTGTCGCATCCGGATAAATATTTGACCTGAATTGTTTAAGAAAATTTTTAACCTGGGAATTAAATATGGGATCATCAATCCAACCGGTATTAACCAGGAGATTGGTATCGGGAAGGGCCGGGGGATTGGTTACCGGTTGATTATTGCCTGCCTGATCAAGGAACTTTAAAATGGCATCATTGAATTCCACATTATTTTTAGCTACAAAAACTTCCTTGATGGTGTTATCGAGTAGTTTATCCCAGGCCACCCCGCACCTGTTCTGGTTGAAGTATTTGACATAACCCCAGGTTTTGCAAAGCTGATACAGCCAACCATTCGTTTTGTCAGGGATCTGAGCGGGTAACTGTTGAAGGGAGAAGATTGCCAGTAACCCTATAATAATTTTTTTCATTTTGTTATTTTCCCTCTTGTCTGTTTTACTATTTAGTCGGATTAAAAAGATTATGCATAAGATTCTTATAAGGTTAGTTCTTGATACAGCGGACCGCATCGCCATAACCTTTTTTAGCACCTCCTATGGGCAAAGTAGTTGTATAAATAGCTAATTTAACATAATAAGAGCTGGAAATATCAACTGCTGTGGCTGTCCTGAATACAGTTTCATATCCCTTATTCTGAAATCCATCTTCCAAATACCTGCTACCACTTGGGAGTGCCGTAAAACCAAACTCATTTGTAGCGACATTATCGCCAACCCAATGTGTATTTCCGGATTCTCTTAATCTTATGCCCGCATTATCACCAAGATACCTCTGGAAAATATCGAATTCAGCAAAAGATGGAAGATGCCAGCCTGCCGGGCAGGCACCCTGGACACCGCTTGGAACCAGGTTGCTGCTTACCCCCCCATTCATGGCCGCAGCCCAATTATAGAGAACACCATAGGTGGAATAATTTTGACTGGTTTTAGCTTCGTTGATATTGGTGCCCTGGTAATCATACACATAATAACGTTTCTCTGTTTCTGACCCGCTGCTGCTGGGATAAACTGCCGGAAGCCAAGCCAGGTTTTCGGCCATCCAAACCTGGTCACCGATTCTTGCCCTACGGTATTGATGTCCATCCCTCTCATCGGTAAAAACTCCGATGTCCCAGGTGCGGAAAACAACCTCCTCACCATAAGCCGTTCCTCCGCTATTGGTTGCATAAGCCCTGGCATGATAAGTGGTAGCCTGCGCCAGGCCTGACAGGACGCTGGTGTACACCCCGGTTCCTGACCCGTCGATGGTTTTATTATTAGATATTGTC
>JAPLDV010000237.1 GCA_026391235.1 Bacteroidia bacterium
CACTTCCACATCATCGATCATCCAGAAATAGTTGGTCGACCCTTTCCAATAGAACCGGACCCGTACATCAGATTGACGACCTGCTACTTCGGTTATGTTTATTTGTGCAGTTTCAACCGGATTGCCCCAAAGGGTATTCAGGCCTCTTCCCTGGAGCAGGTCGAAGGATTTCCAGTTATATCCACCATCTTTACTTACTTGCAGCTCCATTCTAGGTTGCTGGCCATTGGCATAAAACCTTTGCTGGAACTGATAAATGATAACATCATAACCGGAGCAATCAAATGCCGGGCTCTGTGCAAAGGCATCGACCTCAACATTAGTCGGGATCCCACCAGCACAATTATATTCAACTGCCGGTAAAACCAAATAGCCTGAATAGCCTGTAGTTGACGGCATCACCGGCTCATTGACGGAACAGGCATTAATCCCGGTATTCCGGATTTGCCAGTTCATGCCCAACCCATTATTATCACCGAAAGTCCATTCGGTTGAAGTGATTGCTGATCCAATTTTTAAACCACCGACGGTAAATCCTTCCGATCCCCCAGGAATCTGTTCTGTTTCAGGTTCACTGCCTGCTTCAGCTACAATGATGTAAGCAATTTTTGTCATATTGCCGGAAAAGTGGGCATTGGACGCCGTGAGCTTTACCTGGTAATTTCCGGCAAGGGGATAAGTAATGCCCATCGGGTTTTCAAGAGTGCTTGATTCCTGGGTTGATCCGGGGAATTCCCATGCCCAGATGGTTGGACTACCAGTAGAATTGCAGAGAAAATTGACAGATTCTCCAGTAGAAATTACTGTTTTATCGGCTGTAAATTCAGCATCCGGCCATGGAGGTGTGGGTGTTACGGTGATAGTAAAGACAAAATCATCATACGCATGTGCGGCATATGGGAAAACCAGCGGCCAATATATATAAGCTGTTTCATTTCTTGCCATATGAAAAGTACCCGCAGAACTAGCCCGATTATATCCACAATTTGTCTCCTGATCATCGTTATTAACCAAAAGGATGGTATTGGGATCGGTAGGACAACCTGAAAATACCTTTAACCAGGTTTCATAACAATAGGAAAAAGGAACAGTGGTGTTATGCGGATCGCAGCTGCTGATGGTTACATCCTGATCATATAAGGCGGTATAAACATAAGCAAGTCCTTGAGGGCCCACGATTGATTTTTTACATTCTGCAGGTGGTCCTTCTGAACAGAATAAATCTGTTAGGGGTATTGCGTCAGCGCAGTTAAAGTCGGCTACAGCGCTGTGTCCGGAAAAATCAAAACTTGATGCGGTTCCATTATAATTAACCACTAATTTTCCGTCAATTAGGCCCGAGGTGGTTGGTTGAAATTTTACTTTGATGGCTACATTTGGTACCCCGGAAGCGTCTAAGAATCCGGAAATATTAACTGGATAAACTGAGGGTTGATCCGTTATGGAAAATGCTGAAGATCCCTCTACAGCAACAGATTGTAAATTCATCAAATGAGGCCCGCCATTCGAAACAGTTATAGTGCCTTCACGAGGGTTTTCGTCAATAACGAACCATACATATCCTGCTGGTAAAGTATAAATTGGCACTGTGCCGGCACTACTGCCAATATAAACGTTGTCAATACACCAATACGAATATTCCCATTTGTTGTCATCAGGCGCACTGGCCTGTTCTTCCGAGATCATTTCCCATTTCCATCGAATGTATTGTCCGGTATATGCACCCAGTGGATAAGTCTTCCTCCTCCATCCTTCTCCTTTATAAGCATCCGGCAATGATCCTGATGAATAAGAATCCACAAAGGTCCAGGGTCCAAAGCCGACAGAGATCCAAAGGTTGCGCGGACTGTTTCTGGGGCCTGCCCAAATATTCGTCGAAGCAGCTTCAACCCATGAAATTATCGCATCAGGATCAGTGATCAAAACATCTGGACTGATTAGCCAGTTGGGAAGTCTTTCACCGACCATTGGTGTACCTGTGACTGTCTCACGGTTTCGCATGTTCATAACCGGACTGCCGTCAAAGTTAACCCAAGAGGTTCCTACACAATTCTGAAGCCAAATAGCATTGTTAAGGGGTCCCTCCCAACCCAGGTAATCGGGACTTACATACGTAGGAAAGGGCGGATTGAAATCCTGCAGGTAAGGTGTGGTGACCGACTGGCCAATCGCAGCAGGTGCAAGGCTAATAGCAATTCCAAAGAGAGTTGCTAAAACAAGTTGCTTTTTTATAGTTTTCATGGCAGGAGAATTTGGTGTTAATTTATTGAAAGTGTTTTCCGTGGTAAAATCCAGCGATAACTCAGGTTAGGATGAGTTTCTCTTGATCTTACAATCAAAGAAATAATAAAGTTAACACAAATTAAGAACATTGATAACATAATAACAGTCATTCATCCAAGTTCTTCGTCGCCAAGATAAGGTATGATCGAAGCCAGACAAGAGCAAATCACAAGTGGTGCCAGTATTTCCATAATCAACAAAAGTAAAACCCCCTTTTCATCGGGGGCTTCTCCAAAAATACAAACCTGAGAAAGAAAGCTACGCTTTTCGTTTTATGGGTTTCCTTACCGGAGTAAGGGTTTCCACCTTTTTAAAGGAGAGTTTGGCAAGAGAGGGAACAGGATATAGAGCTTCCATCCCCAGAGGTGTTATCTGAAGGTACGGGAAGTCATCCTCAAACTTGGACCGAAAACCCGCCAGGTCGAAAGCCTTCAGCAATCCGGCGACAACACTTGGCGAAAAAAGCTGCCAGTACCATTCGATGGGATCATGGTCGGCCGTTTCTCCGGGTTGGACAAATTCAAACGGATCGGATTCACGAACCATAAAACCAGCAGCATCCATGGTTTTTATAATCTCATCTGCCAAACGGGCCTGATTGTTATTTCGAAAGGCTCCGGCCAGCCGGCCAGCAATCACAGAATGGGAGCCCTTCAGGAGTGGTTCCAGTATTTCTGAGGGATCCCGGATTTGTGCCAGGGGGATCCGCTTGTTTGGCCCCTTAGGCGCCTGCACAATCAGTTGGTTTGGCACGGTCCGGTTACCGGCATGAATCATTAGAGACTGGTCTGCCGAGATGCAGTAATCCTTCCCTTATTTATGGCTCAGGTATCGTGAGCAAAATGGCCAGTAGCTGGTATACCAGGCAGTCGTGTAGCCGGGTCTGCCATTTTTTTACCAAGGTTTGCCATCTGAATCGTATCGAATTATGAAAATGAAAATTAGCCTGGCATGTTGTACTATAATTAGCCTGACTTGGAGGTTCTCCTGATTACGGATGTTTTCGTACCGATGATCCCCGGATAATCAGGCTGACAGGTAATTGCACATGTATGGGATCCCCGGGATTGAGTTTGTTCATCTGTTGTATCAGTAAAGCAAATGCCTGCTCCGTTAGCTGCCTAATCGGTTGTTCAACAGCAGAAATGGTGGGCTGTGTCAGGCTGAAAAAAAACATATCATCGAAACTGATCACGGCCACCTCCTCCGGGATAGAAACGGAAAGGTTTTTGAGCTGATTCATCACTTCAATAGTAATGATATTGTTGAGACCGAAAATTGCATCCGGCATCCGGCCGGTTTGCCTGCAACTATCCAGATGCCCGCGGACGGTTTCCTCCACCTGGTTGAACGGCACAACAACCAACTTTTCGGGAGGCAAAGGAATACCTTCCCCGCTGAGTACTTCCCTGAAACCCAGGATCCGCTCATCCATTGAAGACATATGCACCGGGGAGTTGGCCAATACCAGAAAATCCCTGCAGCCCTGGGAAATCAGGTGGCGGGCTGCCAGCCGGGCCCCATTCGCATTGTCAACCGTGATACCCGGTGATTTCATCCCGGGAAATGACCGGTCAATGAGTACGTGAGGTATTCCGGTATCCACAAGCTGATTGAAATAACCGGCATCGGTTTGGGATGAGGAGATAATGAGGCCGTCAACATGCCTGTCCAGAAGAAATTCAATCTGCTGCAGTTCTTTATCAACCTGTTCATCTGTGCTGCAAATCACCATGTTATATCCGTTTTGCCAGGCCAGGTCTTCCAGTTTGCGGGCTATCCGGGAATAGAAACCATTACTGATGTCAGAAACCAGGAGCCCGATGGTATGGGATTTGCCGGTCCGGAAACCCTGGGCAAGCGCATTGGGCCTGTAATTCATTTCATCAATACGTTGCAATACCCTTTGCTTCGTTACCTTGCTGATGCCATACCCATCTGCTTTACCGTTTATAACCATGGATACCACAGTTTTCGATAATCCCAGACTCTCAGCCACATCGGCTAGTGAAACCTTTTTAGTCATAATTTTTAATATCAGCAGTATAAAAAGATAAGTGACACCCCTTGCTGACAGGATCTCAAAATCTCAGGAAATCCGTACCCCTTCAAATTGAGTATAAAAATATTCATTTTTTTGATCTAAATCGATTTAGTTTATTTTATCTTTGTTGCAGGAAGGTTCACCCGGATGCCATACCAGGCGCTGCCACCTGTGTAAAAAAAACCGGAATAGGGTATTTATCAATGATTTGCACAAGGAATAACATATTTCAATCTGAATAACAACTAAGCTTTATTAACAAACAATTAAACTTTTTACTATGGGAGGTAATTTTACGTTTAAAAAGCAGGTAATACTTCTGCTTTTTACCGGGTTGGTTCTATTCTCATCCGGAGTTTACGGCGGTGCCTTACAGGGACCGAACGTGTCGGGGAGAATGAACAGTAACCTGTTGCAAATCAATGGAAAAATCACCGATAAAAATGGTGAGGCCCTGCCCGGTGTGACGGTTATTATCAAAGGAACCAACACCGGCACGATTACTGGTACCGATGGGAAATACTCTTTACCCAATGTGCCCGATAATGCAATTATTGCTTTCTCATACATTGGCATGGTGACCCAGGAGATTCCTGTCGCGGGCAGAACAACCATTGACGTAATCATGGAGGAAGCCAACATCAGTTTGCAGGAAGTGGTTGCCATCGGCTA
>JAPLDV010000027.1 GCA_026391235.1 Bacteroidia bacterium
GTGGACGTGACCGCCATTGAAGAATTTAAGCAGTCTCGACCTGAAGTGAAGGTGTTCAACTCCAATGTTTGTCACACGCGAATAATGTGGGTGTGGAGCCGTAAGCCGGATGACATTGAGTTCACACCTGAAGCTGAGTTGATGGTAAGACGTGTTTCTGAGTTCCAGACAAAGAAATACCATTCATCATTGCCACTTGTCCCGCCTGCGGAGCAAAGCACCAAAATGGCGCAAATGTCCGTCGCCTGCGCTGCCAAGTTCGTGTCTACGGACGACAGCTTTAAAAAAGTAATTGTCCGTCCGGAGCATGTGCTGCAGGCTCACCGGTTCATCACGACAATATACGATCACCCGTCAATGGGATACGACCGGTACAGTGACATGATGCGTAAATTTGATCTTATCGAACCAGAGGATCTTGAGCACGTTCGAAAGACGTTGAATATGACCGATGGCATGCGCAACAAATTACTGACTCAAGAGCATTTCAAGGATGACACGCTGCAGGTCATTTTTGGATGCAATCGGGATCAATCGAACATACTGCTTTCAACCATGTTCAACTGCAACTGTATTCGCCGGGCAACGTTTGGCGGTCTGTTCTACAAAACACCTGCGTTCATTCGGTGGCTGCAGAGTGCAAAGATGCCTTCAAAATTGTTTCGGATTGGTGATCGTGGGAACGGTGGGGATGGACTTGGAGGTGTGTAAAGTCCAGGTGCTGGTTACTTAACAGGTGACAGCACCTGGACTTTTTTGGCTATAAAGAAATTACCTCGTTTGAATCTTCTGAAATTTCCTCTCCAATTTCCTGTACGGGAAATCTTCTATAAAGTTCCGCAACAAGATTTTCAGTTGTGTGAACTGTCAAATCAGCCTTGCAAATATCTAAAACCTCATTTAAAAACTTTTCAAATAATTTGTGCATTATAATTTCCTTTCAGGTGGTTAATATGTTAAGGACTAACGTAAACGTACATCCGATTGAAGGTGTAAACGCGCTTAACGTCTCAATTTGTGCGACAATTACAGGTGTACCAGTGTTCAACACGATTGGGAACTCTGTCACGGTTAAATTTGTGTCTGTTTGTATAAACGCACCTTTGTTGATTGGAGTTGGTAAAGCAACCATGCCCATGTATTTTAATTCGTCACCTGCTGACAGCGCAAATTGCGCGTTGTCAGTATTCTCAACAGGTAAGTCATTAAAAAAATGTACTCTGAATCCGGAAGTCATTCCTGAGAATAGCATTGCATAATTAATTGACAATGAAATACCAACTATCCATACACCCTGCCCAGGATAAGTATAGTCTGTCAGGTCAAAGATCAAATTACTCTTTGGTGATAACGTCGACCCAATAACATCTGCTACAGCGTATTGATTTATGTTATTCGGACGAGTCACCCTTTGAGTAAGTGAATGTAAATTTATCCTGTACTTACGCATATACTTAGGTTGTAACCAGGATAAGTGATACGGTAAAAATTGAACTTGCCACCGGAGTAAAGCTGCTTAACGTTACAAGCTGACCTACAAGAGTGGCGGCTGTGTTATTAAAGGGAATTGGAACCTCAAGCACTACATTGTCGGTGTAAATAAACACACCCTTGTCGATTGGTGTGGGAAGAGTAATATAACCTAAATACTTTGCTGCGTCTGCGGCGTCTGTTAATGCAAAGGCGGCATTATCGGTCTGTTCCAAAGGAACGTCGTTAAACAGGTGTAGCAAAAATCCAGCAGTCATCCCAGTAAAAAGCTCATTGCTATTTATAGACAATCTGGCCCCGACAAGCCATACACTTTGACCTGGGTAATTCTGATCATCCACAGTAAAAATTAAATTGCTCTTAGGTGAATTAGTAGTGCCCAAAACGTCGTACGCAACATAAGGCGAGACGTTAGTTGGTCTGGTTAATGTGGCGGTAACGCTTCGCATTGCTGCTTTGTAAGTTCCCATGTGCTAAACCCCTTCCGATTCAGGTAATATCCAACCGTCTAAAATCATTTGTGTATCCTCAACAAGATACTGTTGATACCCGGATGGTAAATTTGCCCAGGTATCGTTTGTTGTTGCCAGCTCTCCGGATGTTGGATGGGTGATAATATCACCGTAATAAGTGTTATCCCCAATGAGTCTTCCGGATGAGTGCTGCAGATAAATGGTGTGTGCTATTCCAAGAAAAAACGACCTGTCTAAACCCGTTCCAGTTGTTAAATATTGCATGTTAACTCCTCCTTATGTGTTGACGGTTACTGTCCAACCACGACTTACCAAAGTATCTTTATCTGTTACGCCCTGACCGGTTGGAGCTGCATTTCCAGTACCACCTAAATTAAGAACTCTGGTTCCGGATGATCTGCCGGCTGCTACAAATGCGGCCAGAATTGCGTTTACAGCCGACGCAGGTAACTGGTTTGTATTGGCGTTGAACGTCCCAAGAGTTGCGGATACAGTTCCTCCTGCATAGTCAGTGAATGCGTTATTGTTGCAATTGAATGTAACCAACGCTGTGCATGCTGATATAGCAGGCAATGTTCCTGAAAGTTGGTTCGTTCCGCAATCAAAATTAACCAAAGCCGTATTCGCGGTTAAGGATGGTATACTGCCGGTTAGTTGGTTGCTGTTCACTTTGAACACCTGTAGTATAGTATTCGCTGTAAGTGACGGTATGGACCCGGATAG
>JAPLDV010000029.1 GCA_026391235.1 Bacteroidia bacterium
ATCGAGGCCCGTCATGGTAATCGTTATAAACATCCCTCCGAGGAAATACTTAATGAAATGATTCCGGTCGACTCCAAAGTCCTCCCAGAAAAAAATCTTTCCAATACCGGTTTGACGGATATGCCCGATCAGTTCCGACCATCCCAGGTTGAGATCTTTCATCACCAGGAAAACAGTCAGAACCAGGGCCGATAAAAACATCAAAGCCAATACGGTATCCGTCCAGATAATGGTTCTGATTCCGCCCTTATAAGTGTAAAGCCAGATCAAACCCATAATAATCAGAACATTAAAAACAAAAGGGATATGCAGTGCATCGAAAAAAGCCAATTGAAGAACTGCAGAAACAAGAAACAGTCGCGCTGCCGATCCTATCGTCCTCGATAACAGAAAAAAAGATGCGCCGGATTTATAGGACCAGTAGCCAAATCTTTGCTTCAGATAGCCATATATCGAGGTGAGCCTCAATTTATAGTAAAGAGGAAGCAGAAACCAAATAATAACCTGATATCCTACCAGATAACCAAGAACCATCTGTAAATAAGCAAATTGGCTGGTTACAACCCAGCCCGGCACCGAAATAAATGTTACTCCGGATATGGAGGCACCGATCATGCCGATGGCAACAATGTACCAGGGAGATTTTCGGTTGCCGATGAAAAAGCCTTCATTATTGGCTCCATGGCTGGTTAGCCTCGAGATTAACAGAAGGAGTGCGAAATAGCCTGAAAGAATGACTGCAATCCAGATTGGGTTCATTGTTTTTGGATCGAAGTGGCAAATAAAGGTAAAAAATTGCTAATCGATGGTAACGGTGTTACTTTTGAGCAATAAACGAGGATAATGGATACTTCAAAATACACATCCAGGCTGCTCGAAAAAGCAGTTAATGAGTTTTCAAAGTTACCGGGGATTGGCCGAAAAACAGCCCTTCGCCTGGTACTTCATCTGTTAAGACAGGATGTATCAGAGTCAGAATCATTAGCCAGCAGTCTGTTACAGCTAAGGAAAGAGATTCACCATTGTAAGATCTGTCACAACATTTCCGACCAGGTAACCTGCCAGGTGTGTTCGAATCCGGTCAGAGACCGGTCGCTGATCTGTGTGGTGGAGAATATCCGGGACGTGATGGCAATCGAATCAACACAGCAATATACTGGTGTTTATCATGTTCTGGGGGGAATTCTGTCACCAATGGATGGCATCGGTCCGGCAAACCTTACGGTTGGTTCTTTAGCCGAACGGGTTGCATCCGGTGAAGTCATGGAAGTAATTCTGGCCCTCAGCGCTACTATGGAAGGTGATGCAACTAATTTTTTTATTTACCGTAAACTGGGAGAATATGCTGTGAAAATTACTACTCTGGCTCGTGGAGTAGCCGTTGGCGACGAGCTGGAGTTTACCGACGAGATTACCCTCGGCCGATCCCTTATCAACCGCACACTTTTTGAAGAATCACTCCGCAAATCCTAACTATTCATGAAACCAATCCGGATCTCGGTTATCATTGTCAGTTACAACGTGAAGTTCTTTCTTGAGCAATGTCTTAAGTCGGTTTACCGTGCCGGCAGGGGAATTCCGATGGAGGTATTTGTGGTCGACAACCATTCGGCAGATGGTTCTTGTGTAATGGTAAGGAATCAGTTTCCCGATGTCAAGATCATCGAAAATACCGTCAACACCGGGTTCTCAAGGGCAAACAACCAGGCCATGTGTACTGCTGCCGGTGAGTTCCAGCTGATCCTGAACCCCGATACGGTTGTTGAAGAATCAACCTTTATAAAGATCCTGGAGTTTATGGACAATCATGCTGAGGCCGGGGCTCTGGGGGTGAGAATGATCGACGGCAAAGGCTCATTCCTACCTGAATCCAAGCGTGCACTCCCTACCCCAATGGTCTCATTTTATAAGGTCTTCGGATTAACCGCCCTATTTCCCCGATCTCACAGATTCGGGCAGTACCACCTTGGCTATCTACCTCAGGATGAAGTAAATCCAGTGGATATTCTTCCGGGAGCCTTCATGTTCATAAGGAAATCCGTTCTCGACCAGATAGGTTATTTCGATGAATCGTTCTTTATGTATGGCGAGGATATCGACCTTTCATACCGCATACTCCAGGCCGGATACCGCAATTACTATTTCCCTGAAACTACCATCATCCATTACAAGGGAGAAAGCACAAAAAAGGCAAGCCTGAATTATGTCCTTATGTTTTATCAGGCCATGATCATTTTTGCCACTAAACACTTTTCTAAAAGCAATGCGAGATGGTTTTCATTCTTTATCCACTTGTCAGTATATTTCCGTGCAACCATTTCGATGATACGCCGCGTTGTTAGCCGCGCCTTTATTCCACTGGCAGATGCAACGATATCGTTCCTGGGGTTCCTGCTAATCAATCCCACATGGGAATCCATAAAATTTCCAAATGGAGGCCATCATCCTCCCGAATTTCTGATCTTGTTTGTCCCGGCTTATATATTCATCTGGTTATTAGCGATTTACTTTTCTGGCGGATATGATCTGCCAGTTAAATTGATAAAAATTCTCAGAGGCATAGTCTACGGAAGCGCAATCATTCTGGTGCTTTATTCACTCCTTCCCGAGGAATATCGCTTCTCGAGGGCACTGATCCTATTGGGTTCCGTTTGGACCCTGACCGGAATTCTCCTGATCCGGCTCACCCTTCATTTCGCGCATTTATCCGGCTACCGGCTTGATATCGGTAACCGCAAAAAACTGGTCATCGTTGGCAAACCGGAAGAATCAGAAAGGGTTAGCCGGTTAATTGCCCAAACAAATCAACCGGTCGAGGTGTTCGGTTTTGTCAATCCCGATCCATCTGCTTTAGAATCCGGGAAATACCTCGGTTCGGTTCTTCAATTGAGCGACATTATCCGGGTAAACCATATAAATGAGGTGATTTTCTGCGCGAAGGATTTAAGTACCAATGAAATAATTAAACACATGCTGGCATTGAGTTCCCTGGAAACCGAATATAAAATAGCCCCTGAGGCTTCAGAGTCTATTATCGGCAGCAACTCCGCAAATACTGCAGGGGATCTGTATGTTATTCCGATTAATTCCGTCGGAGAACCTCATAATCGCCGGCTGAAGAGAGTTTTCGATGTCACCCTCGCACTTGTTCTGCTGGGCTTTTCCCCTGTTACTGTTTGGTTTTTCCTGCCTCGCCCATGGCTTATGCTATGGAATTGCCTCCGGGTATTAGCCGGGGTCCGAAGCTGGGTGGGTTATGCTGAGTCCGGTTTCCACCCGGGCTATCATCTCCCCCCTTTAAGAAAAGGCATCCTGAAACCCGAGAATGGCAGACATACCGGCAATTACAACGGACAAATCTGGCTCGACTTAAATCTTCATTATGCACGGGATTACTATCTGTTAAAAGATATCCGTATTCTGGCAAAAGGATACAAGTCGATCGTGCAACATACCAGGAATTTTCTCCTGACAATAATGATTCTGGTGGCTATTTTGCCGCATGCGGAGGGCCAGGACTACAAAGATCAAATCAACATGATCAGGCCTAAGCCCGACAACTGCCTGGTTTACGGGGTAATCTCGTTGCAGAACAAAGAACTTCTGCCAGATATACCGGTCAGCCTGATTGATTCGAAAAGTCATGAAACTGAAAGCATTATGTCGGACCGGAATGCCTGGTACCTATTCTCGGTAAAGAAAGGCTTGACATATGGCCTGCTTATTGAAAAAGATGGATATTTCCCCTATTATGCCGAATACACCGTTCCGTTTGAACCCTCGCAAAACAAGATTGAGAGAAATATTATCCTGCCTGATGATCTTAAAAACGATTTCTCTCTGTATTACCCTGCTGCTGATACCGTTCTGGGTGAAAAAAGCCAGGCTTTACTGGCTCAATTAACCGCTCTGCTAAATAAGCATCCCGAACTTTCGGTCTGGTTTGATCCACAAGGTGATTCACTCGATTTTGCCAGAATAAACCTGCTCACCTCGGCTTTCATCAGTAATAATATCGATATATCCAGGCTCAGGACAGGCAGTCGGCCAGATTCCACCGAAACCTTCTTACGGATAGAAATCAACACGGGCCCCGAAAATTTCGCCCTTGTACTACCATCTTCAGCTGATCAGCCACCTGATGAATTTTGGACCATCCAGTTCTCGGCTACCAAAACCTCAATGAATAAAAAATTTTATAGAGGCCTAAGTCCTGTTCATGAATTCAAGGGTAAAGACGGCTTTTACAGATATTCTTACGGGACATTCAAAACTCGTGAGGAAGCAAACCGCAAACTACTGTTGGTCAAGAAGAAAGGCTTTAAGAAACCTATAATCAAAACAGCTGGTTCAATCAAAAAATTGTGAAATTCATGGAAGCTTGGCAAGGAACCCGGATACGCCTCAGGGCAATTGAACCCGAAGATGAGGATATCTTATTCAATTGGGAAAATGATCAGAAGATCTGGCAGATAAGCAATACGCTTACACCATTTTCAAGACATATTCTCCGGAAATATCTTGATCAGGCCCACCTCGATATATTCCAGGCAAAGCAACTTCGACTGGTTATTGAGGCCATTGAACCCAATAAACCCGTCGGACTGATCGATCTGTTCGATTTCGACCCGCACCATCAGAGGGCTGGAATCGGGATTCTGATCGGCGATGCTGCTGAATGGGGAAAAGGATACGCCAAAGAGGCTCTCAAGATCCTCCTGAAATATGTATTCACGGTTCTCCTGCTCAATCAGGTATACTGCTCAATCGATGAATCCAATACAGCCAGCCTTAACCTATTTAAAAATGCGGGCTTCCGCATCACCGGAATCAAAGAAAAATGGAACCGGAGCTTCGCTGGCTGGTCAAATGAGTGGTTCCTTCAGATAACCGTTGATGATTGGTCGGCGATCGACCGGAACGAAGGTATGTCCTTTAGAAATGAATAAGTGGCGGTCTGCGGATGAATCTGAATACAATAATGATCCAAACCATTGGTTATCAATAATATATTAACTCCAAGCACCATATTATAGCGGGCAATCTGGTTGAAGGCTTTTTGGTTCAGTACAATTTCCGGAGCCTTGCATTCCACCAGAACTATTGGTTGGCCCAGCCGGTTGTATGCAACAATATCACATCTCCTGGACAACGAATGATGAGTGATTTTTTGTTCCAGCAGTACCAGGCTTTCCGGGTAGCCCAGCGCTTCGCACAAATACCGGGCAAAGTTCTGGCGAACCCACTCTTCAGGAGTGAGCAGGCACCAACGACCACGAAAAACATCAAAAATCCACCTTCGCTCTCCCCGGGATTTTATATTGAAGGAATAAGTTGGTAAATTTAACGGCTGCATGGCTGTGTACATTCGGCATAAAGATACTGAACAAGTCTGACAAGTACGCGATAATTATTTACGAATGAAACCCAAACATGACTTTTGAACAAATTATCTCCGACATTCAGAATCGCAAATTCTATCCCATTTACCTACTGATGGGTGAGGAACCCTATTTTATCGATCAAATCTCTGATCTGATACAAAATAACGTGCTTGAGGAAGGGCAGAAGGCTTTCAACCTCAGCATCATCTATGGAAAGGACCTTGAAGGGGCCCAGATCGACAATGCTGCACGCCGGTTTCCAATGGGAGCCGAGTTTAACGTAATCATAGTTAAAGAAGCCCAGATGGTCCAGAAAATCGATAACCTTCAATATTTTGCTGCCAACCCTCTAAAATCCACAATCCTGGTGCTTTGCCATAAGTACGATGACATGGACAAGCGGAAAAAACTTTATAAATCGATTGATAAAAACGGTATTGTACTGGCAACCAAAAAAATATATGAGGATCAGGTGCCCCGGTGGATCGAGTCATACCTGAAACGAAAAGGTTACCACATCGAACCGGGTGCAGCAATGATTCTCACTGAATATCTTGGAAATGATCTCTCGCGAATTTCCGGCGAGATTGATAAACTGCTGATTACCCTACCTCACGGACATACAAAGATCACACCTGAGCATATCGAGGAGAACATCGGAATCAGCAAAGATTTTAACAGTTTTGAACTCGATAAAGCATTATCGCGCAAGAATATACTTAAAGCCAACCGGATTGTCAACTACCTGGGTGAAAACCAGAAAAACAATAATATCGCTATTACCATATCGACCCTCTTTTATTATTTTGCCAAATTACTTGCTTATCATTTTATAGATGATAAAAGCCCGCGGAATGTCAGCGCCTCACTGGGCATCAATTCCTATTTCGTATCAGATTACCAGCAGGGCAGCATGCATTATCCCAGGAAAAAAGTCATTCAGATCATTTCACTACTGCGCGAATTCGACCTGAAATCGAAAGGGTTCGGGAGTATTTCCGCCAATGAGGGTGAACTATTAAAAGAATTAATATTCAAAATATTACATTAATTTTCGCTATGACAATAATCATCATTTTGATCACTTCGGTTTTTTCCATCATTGCTTTCAGCCAGCATAGCCTGATCTATAAATACCAGTTCAATCCCTATCAGATCCTGAAACGCCGGCAATATCCCAGGCTTATTCTCCACGCCTTTCTTCATGCCAACTGGACGCACCTGATTGTCAATATGCTGGTGCTTTACAGTTTCGGAACTGTGCTGGAACGATATTTTCACCAATTTTTTGGCGCCAATTGGATTCCCTTTTACCTCATTCTTTATTTCGGTGCCATCCTGGTATCTCCCTTATATGCCCTGTTTAAGCACCGCAACGATTACTTATACAATGCGGTTGGCGCATCAGGAGCGGTTTCGGCTGTTGTTTTTGCAGCTATTTTTTTTGATCCCTGGAACAAGATTTACTTTTTTGCCATGATACCCATGCCCGGGATTGTTTTTGCTGTATTATACCTCATTTACAGCTGGTTGATGAGCAGTCGCAGCAAAGATAATATAGCACATGACACCCACTTTTTCGGGGCCATTTTCGGCTTTATTTTACCAATTCTGCTCAATCCGGATTTATTGACCTTTTTCATTCGCCAGCTCACCCGCAGTCAATAGTTTGAAAAACAAATATATCCTATATAACCAGTCGGTCATTCCCCGGGAATCCGCAAATTTAAGTCCGGAAGAGTGGTTTGAGATTTCAGGGCAATGCATCCGGCAAAGCCTTTTTACATCCGGAAACCGGATACCTTTTCTGAAGCCCTGGCTTGAAATTCTTGGGCAGCGCTTTGCTTCTGTCGGCTGGCATCTTCCCGATGAATTCCGGTTGCCCGAATTCAAATTACAACTCGAGAAATTGTTGAACCGGAACCGTCTGTTCAAAGGCAGCTGGATCCACCTGCTGATCATCCCGGTTTTCCCTTCCACCGAATTGGATTGCAGCCCTGCCTTCAGATGCATCGGATTGACTGAGGAGATCGAATTTGACTATTTTCCATTGAATCATAAAGGATTATCGATCGGGGTATCGGAAAAATACCATAACACTGCCGATCCATTCATCAGCTCGATGGTCCGCAGTCCACTGCGCAACCTCCTTATCCGGCAGGAAGCGGTTATCAACGGATGGGATGAAATTATCCTGACCGACCAAAGGGGGTTCCTGTCAGAAACTTCGGAAAGCAATATCTTTTTAAGATTAAAGGATCAGGTTATTACCCCTTCGCCATCAAACAATTGCTTCCCCAGGATCCTGACCGGGATCATAATGGACCTGATCCCGCGTAAAATCTCGAATATCCTGCATGAAGAGCTCACAAACCTGATCAGGACGACCGATCAGTTCCAGGCCGGGTCCTCGGGATAGCGTGTCCACATCTGGTACTGCTCGTCCTCATTTTTTAGGATATTCTCCCACAATTGGATATCGGAACCATGCATTACATCCAAACGGTCGATGCTGGTCACCAGCCACGAATTTTCTTCAATTTCCCTGGCCAGCTGGCCGGGGTGCCAGCTGGAATAGCCCACGAAAAACCGGATTTGATATTCCTTAATCCATCCTTCATTTATCCCTGCCTTGATCACTTCAAGGTTGCCGCCCCAGTAAACCTGATCCATGATCTCCTCACATTCGGGTATCACGTTGCCAAGCGTATGAATATAATGAATAGTATCCGTGCGAACTGGCCCTCCAATGGATATGAGGGAGTTGATGGCCGGGAAGTCACTGATTATTTCATCCACCTGAAAATTAATGGGATTATTCAAAACAAATCCCAGTGTTCCTTCGTTGTTATGTTCGGTGAGCAGTACAACGGAACGCTTGAAATACGAATCCTTCAAAAAAGGTTCGGCAACCAGAACCCTCCCCTTTTGCGGAAGGTTGCTATTGTGTCGGATCTTAAAAAAATCCAGATTCTCTTTCATGTTAAATTGAACCGTTATAACTGATCAAATTAACGGATTTTATTACATTCGTCCAATTTTAATTCTATGCTTTTAACACTCTTTTTGATTACAATAGTCCTTGTGGCATTGGCATTTGCAGGGCTCGGGTTTAGCATCTTTTTCCGGAAGAACGGGAAATTCCCTCAAACCGAAGTGGGGAATAACAAGAATATGAAAAATCTTGGGATTACCTGCACCAAGCAGGATGAGATGAAAATTTTCCGTGAGGAAAAGAGATCCGGCAAACCAGGCACCCAGCGGCTCAACCGCCTTTGCGGGATTGCGGGATAGGCTGTTCCTGCGTGCCCGATGAACTCTGAATCATTGCCTGAACCCCTGGAGATTGCCAGGTCTTAAGCGAACCATCGGAATCGCTGTAAATAAAGTAAACCTGAATTCCGGTGATCTGTGTGCAGAGTTCCTTAGCTTTCCCGAATCCGATAACCATAAAAACAGTGGCATAGGCATCAGCGTAAATGCATTGATCAGCAAAAACAGTTGCAGATAAAAGGTTGCTTCGTGCCGGATAACCTGTTTTCGGATCTATGGTATGTGAATATTTCACCCCATTTTCCTCATAAAATTTTCGGTAATTCCCTGATGTAGCCACGGAAACGTGCTCCAGGTGGAACACCTGCTGAATCTCGCGTTCCAGGGTATTTTCCAGCGGCTTGTCAACCCCTACTCTCCATGCATTTCCTTCCCTGTTCTTGCCCTGGCACCTTAATTCGCCCCCGATCTCCACCAGGTAATTATTAACTCCCACTGAATCAAAATATTCCGAAACCAGATCAACCACATAACCAGGGGTAATGGCATTGGGATCGATCATGATTCTCGGATCGTCCTTGATCAGGCGGTCGCCATCGATGCGGATTTTATGGTACCCGGTGAACTTCAAAATACTGTCGATCATGGCCGGAGTAACCTTTTCCCGGGCCGTAAAGCCAAAACCCCAGGCATTTACGAGGGGCGCCACGGTCATGTCGAAAGCTCCCCCCGACTTGTC
>JAPLDV010000212.1 GCA_026391235.1 Bacteroidia bacterium
TAAGGTCCACTGTATTTCGGCCTTCTTCAGCTTCCTCATTCCATAAACCGGCAAGCCCGAGTATACCGCTGAAAGGACTCCTGATATCATGGGCAATCATCGAGTAGAATCTCTCTTTTGTCCGGTTGATTTTCATCTTCAGCCGGTAAGACTTAAACCCCATAACCAATAAAACAATCAGAATGATTAAAGCTCCGGATATTGCAACGAGCAGAATTCTTTGATTCGCATCGGCCTTCAGCTTCTTAAGCTCTACCTCCTGTGCCTGTTTCATGACCAGATAGTCAGCTTCCAGTTTTTGCAGTTTGGTTGTACCTTCATCACGTTTAAGCGAGTCGCTTAATTCTGTTAATTCCCAGAGTTGTTCAAATCCCTGCTTGAAATTCGCTTCCTTTTCGTATGCCATTGCCAGGTGTATCCGGCAATAAGCTATTTGATCATATACTTTGACTTCTTCGAACTTTTCCAATGCTAGCCTGTAATATTTGGCACTCAATTCAGAAGATCCACTCATCGCGAAATTATCACCCATCCGCTGATAAATTGAGGCGATATGGTATGGGGATTTGGCCTTTTTTGCATAGTCAAGGGCAATCTCAATATTCTTTATAAACTCCTGTGGATTATTCTGTTTAAGATAAGCTAAGGCAATGTTCATGTATTGGATTGATATCGCAGGGTCTTTATTTTCCTCTAAAACGGAAGGGAGTGCTTTATAGTAATACACCAGAGCGGAATCTATTTCTTTCAGTTCGACGAAAGAGTTGGCCAAATTCTGGTAAAGTTTGCCCAGGCGTGTTGAATTGTTACCCACGCATGGCAGTGCTTTACGATAATAGTCCACGGACTTTTCAAAGTTTCGCAAGTAGTAATTTGCCAAACCTAAGCCATTGTAAGATCTTGCCAAAACCATTTGGTCAGGATTGATCCCGCCGATTGAGCGCATCAGGTTGTACTGATCTGCCGCATCGGTGTACTTCCCCTGCCGCAAATACCAGGCTCCCAGGATTCCAAGTAAGGTTTGGCTGTTTTGAATACTCAGGGTATCCTTCTTACCGCCACATGCCCGGAGCCCTTTGGCTGCATAGTCCGGAATAAGAAATCCACCAGGACTGTCATATAAGGCCATACAAATATTAATTGCGGTTTTGATGCAATCTCCCTCTGCTCCGGTTTGCTGCCGGTCAAAAGCCTTCTGAAGGCTATCTAGTTTAAGGCTATCTGGTTTATTCTGATCCTGAGCATAAGATTGGCAGGCAAAAAGCGTCAGGAGGCAGATTATTATGTGTTTCATTACTCGCATCTGGCAGAAAAGCAAAAGTATTAAAAGTCGCCGTTTTTAGACAGGCAACTTTAACTCATTTTGATATGCGATTATCCTTCCTGCCTCAACCCGGCAGTGTGAAAAATACAGTGGTTCCCTTACCCGGCTTGCTTTCGGCCCATATCTTTCCGCCATGCCTGGTGATAAAGTTCCTGCACAGGACCAACCCCAATCCTGTGCCGGTCTCGTTTCGTGTGCCAGGGGTGGAAATGCCTGCATCTGTTTTGAATATCCGGTCGATCTGTTCCCTGGTCATTCCGATTCCTTCGTCCCGCACTTTAACCACAACCCTTCTCCCCTGTAATTCTGCAGATATAAAAATGCTACTTTTTTCGGTTGAAAACTTAATGGAATTGGACAAGAGATTCCTGATTACAGTCTGAAGCATGTTGCCGTCGAATCGTGCAGTCAGGTCAGATCGTATCTGATTCTCGATACTGATGTCTTTTTGTTTGGCTATTGCTGTATGTAAACAAATTACCTCATGGACAAAAGGGGAAAGTGGCTGGACTATAGGATTAAACGATATTTTACCTGTTTCCGACTGTGACCATTGCAGAAGGTTTTCGAGTAATTCATAAACCTGGTTGAGTGATTTGTGAAGTGATCGAACTAACTTGAGGTGAACGGGATCTCCATCTTTTTCAGCCTCTTCATTCAATAATCCTGAAAGCCCGAGTATTCCGCTGAAAGGATTCCTGATATCATGAGCTATCATGGAAAAAAACTTCTCTTTGGTTCGGGTGATTTTCATCTTTAGCCGGTAATAGAAAAATCCCATCAGGAAAAGAACCATCACAGCGATAAAAGCTATAGAAAGGATGATGAGAAGGTTCTTTTGACGGTTTTGATCTTTAATAGCTTCAAGCTCTTCCTGCTGAGCCTTCTTAACTTCCGTAGCATTACGGGTGGCAACCACATGGTCAAACTCCATTTGATTTATCCTGGCTTTCCTTTGTACCAGATCAAGGGAGTCGTCTAAAATCTTCATCTCCCTCAGATAAACTATTTCGTTTTTGTAATGCCCTGAGCTATCCGAAAGATTAGCTAATTTTTCCAGATTTTTCCTGATCTGATCGTAACTTTTGGACTTCCGTGCGATTTCCAAAGCCAGCTTGAAGCATTGAGCAGCCAGATCAGGGTGCTTATCAATAGCCAGATCACCGGTGATTTCATAAATGGAGGCAATCTGGTAAGGATCTTTCGCCTTAATTGCCGCTTCCAGAGCCAGAGTAATATTCCTTTTGACCTCCTGTCTGTTATGAAGGTCTTTATATGTTAATGCCAGGTTGCCGTACGAAATGGATAAAAATCTGTAATTTTGATGAGATTTATGGTAAGAGATTGATTTATTGTAATATGAAATGGCAGAATCCATTTGGTTCTCCTCGCTGAATGTATTGGCGATATTATTAAAAAACCTGACTTGCAACAATGAATCAGTTCCGGAAAGTGCCAGCCCTTCGCTATAATAGGCCAGTGCCTGCTTATACTCTTCCATTAAATAATATACCGTTCCCAGTCCAATAAGACTGTTGGAGATCATAGCCGTATCAGAAGATGTTTCCCCGATAAAGCGCATCTGATTGAACTGATAAGCTGCTTCGCTGAGTTGGCCAACCTTCCAGTAATAATTTCCCAGATATCCGTATAATGCAGATTTGGATTGAATATCCCTGTTCGATGAATCTGTTTTCAATCCTTTGATGGCATAATTGGGAAGCAGATACTCGAGGTCCGTGTTCGCTACAGTTTTGCAAAGATTAACAGCGGTCTTTACATAAGTGCTGTCAGGTACTTTTTTTGCATCAAGAATCCGGCATAGACTGTCAATGACTGCCTGCCCCAAAGCGCCCGTCTGGCAGGCAAAGAGGAAAATCAAACAGGGAAGGAAGTTTCTTGATATCCGCATAAAACCATATTGATTGAGCTACAAACATTTCCATGTCCGGCAGCTTAAATAATTACCCTTCAGGCTATAAAATTGGAAATAAACAAAGAGACCGTCAAAAAAGTAAGATCTCTATTTGACTAATCCATATTCTGGGGTTGCCAACTTTACTCCTGTGCAACCCTAATGTCCTGTCTGGCCATTCCAGGCCCTTCCCATTCGACTTTCAGGCCTAATCCGCCCTGCCGTTGAAAGTAAACAATCTTCAGGGGATGCAGCCCTTTTCCCAAAGCGGCCGGGGCCGACTTCTCTCCTGCGCCATGAATTCCATCGTAATCAATCAGCTGTCTATTATCCAAAATGATACGTGCACCGTCATCCGAAGACAAATATATCTGGTAAACGCCCGTTTCAGGAACATCCAGGTATCCATCGAAAACCAAACCGAATAGCTGATTTGTTTTGGCAAAACTCAAATCAATTTTAGGCACAATGCCAGTTCTTGTTGGTAATAGTTTATCAAAATCCGGGAGTTTATCCCAGTTGCCGGCATAAAAGCCAACCTTTATACCGGGTTTCTCTCCGGTAGGTTTAACCGCCGGAACCGGAATTACCTTCCTGATCTCAAAGACGGCTGTCCTGCTGGTGTCCCCATCCGGCCAAAACGACTTCGCCTTAAGAGTTGTGGGAGTTGTGATTGTTATGATGATTGAGAAAATGGCTGATTGTTTGGATGGAGCAGATCCATCTGTGGTATAATGGATCTCAGCTCCGGGAGCCACACAGAATAATTCAGCAGAATAGGAATCAGTGAATTCCAGAATACCCGATTTTAAACGGGGCGCAATTTTGCCTTCATGAGCCCTGGCTACATTCAATGCACCCATCTTAACCCGATACCGGTCGTAAGTCATCAAACCGTTTGTTTCGGTTTCCACATCAGTGGTTTGCGTGTAAACACAGGCACTTAACCCTCCTTCATCCCGGAGCCTGAACAATTCCTGGTGGAAATTTTCGTATTTCTGAAGGAGTGCATCAGCATTCTGCATCTTCTCATACCCCCAGTTCTCGGTTTGCCATACATGCCCGGGAACATAAAGCCCCAATCCGCCGTATTCCCCTAAAACGATTGCCCGCTTTTCTTCCATCGGCGGAGCCTTGGGGTCGGGATAGCGATGAATGTCATTGACATCGCCGAAGCCCATATCGGTCCAGCCGCTTGCGTTGTTGATCAGCCTAGATGAGTCCATCATCCGGACCAGATCCACAATCTTCTCAGTCTGATATTGCCCCCAGCCTTCATTGAAAGGTACCCACATAATAATGGATGGCGGATTGTAATGATCCTTAACCAGCTCCTTCAACTCCATTTCGAAATTCTTCCGGGCTTTCTTACCTGTAGCCAGTGAATCGGATGTAACCGGAACTTCATAATACATGCTCGGCATATCCTGCCAAACCAGCAGTCCCAGGTGGTCAGTGTAGTAATAAAACCGCCGGGGTTCAACTTTCACATGTTTGCGGAGCATGTTGAATCCCATTGCCTTAAGGGAATCCAGATCCGCTTTCATCGCTTCTTCCGTTGGGGCAGTGTATAATCCGTCCGGCCAGAATCCCTGGTCAAGGGGACCGTTCTGAAAAACAAATTTGTTGTTCAGCAGGATCCTGGTAATTCCTTTCTCATCTTTCCCGATGGAAATTTTCCTCATGCCAAAATACCCTTTAACCTGATCGACTTTCAGGGATCCCCTTATTATACGCACCTGAATGTCATATAGATAAGGGTCATCCGGCGACCAGAGGTGCATCTCATCCAATTTTACCGTCAATAGCTCATCCGGATCACCCTCTCCGGTGCCGATCAGTTTTTTCTTGCCAAATACTTTGATTTGAACGCGATCATTGCCGTAAATTTCTTCACCTTCTATTTTTATCCGGACCTCCTGTTTATCAATATCCGGAGTAATTTGATAATCTGTAATATGTGTTCGCGGGACTTTCTCCATCCATACAGTTTGCCAGATTCCTGAAGAAGGTGTGTACCATATCCCTCCGGGTTTTGTAAACTGTTTTCCAACAGGCTGGTAGCCTTCGGTTGAAGGATCCCATACGGATATGGTCAGTTTATGTTGAATGCCGGGCTTAACATATTCAGTGATGTCAATAGTAAAAGGATCATATCCTCCCTGATGAGTGCCAACTTCTTCGCCATCAATGAATATATTCGCCTCCCAATCGATAGCTTCAAAATTCAGCAGAATACGTGTGCTTCTCAGATGTGCCGGAACTTTCAATATTCGTTGGTACCAGATCTTTTCATGTGCCGTAACCCTTTTCATGACACCTGACAATGCGGATTCGATCGGATAGGGAACCAGGATCTTTCCATCCCACACCGTTGGGATGCCCTTTGCGGTATCAGTAATCGCATAATCCCACAATCCATTAAGGTTAACCCAATTATTTCTTTGCATCTGCGGACGCGGATATTCAGTCCACGTTTTCCCCGGTGCCACATCGTCCGACCATTGAGTCATAAGCGGCCCGGCTTTCGGTTTCCAGCCATCGCTGCCAGACTTTTTGCATCCGGTTATCTGCCAAACGAGTAACGAACAAACAGTGATAAAAATCAAACGAAAGGGAAAGGTTTTCATGGTTTGGAAAAGTATTTTAAAAACAGGTTTTATCTAGGGAAGACATTTTATCTTTATATTTTTGTGTCAAATTTAAAGAAATATGAAGAAAGCCATCATCGGCGGCCTGTTCGTTATTGTTATTATTTTAACGACAACAGGATTGGTCCCCTCCTGTACACATGACAAGCTGAACCTGGCGCGGTTCGACACGGTCTGTTTTAAACGGGATATTCTGCCTGTTTTTAAGAATGGATGTGCCATAGCAGGTTGTCATTCAGGTCGGGGCGAAGGAATGGTGCTCGATTCCTATGACGGGATCATGAGAGGAATTACACCGGGTTCCGCTGCGCAAAGCAGAATCTACCAAGCTATTACGGCTAAGTTAGGTCAACCCATGCCTCCAAGCCAGGCTCTTGCTGAACAAGACCGCATCCGGATACGAATCTGGATCGAGCAGGGCGCAGCTAATACTACCTGTGATTCCGTTCCTGCCGGTTACCAGGATTTGAAAGGAGGTTTAAAATGAAAAAACTATTTTGGATCGGGCTGGTTGTCATCCTGATAGCCAGTTGTTATCATGACAATGAAGAGTTTTTGTATCCAAAACTCGACCAGGGTTGCGATACCACGTTAATAACATTTTCGAAATCCATTCTTCCGATTCTGCAAACCAATTGCTACGGATGCCATAGTGCCAGCGAAAATGCCAATTCAGGGAAGGGGATTAATCTGGAAGATTTTTCACTTTTGAAACAAAGGGTAATTTCCGGGGAATTCTATGCTTCCATAGTACAAAATTCCACCCTCGTTCAGATGCCCAAGGACGGAGCTGTCCTCGCCACCTGCTCTCTGAATAAAATCAAAATCTGGAT
>JAPLDV010000194.1 GCA_026391235.1 Bacteroidia bacterium
GTCGTAGTTTCATCTTACTGTCTTCTGTCGTAGACGCAAATAGACGCAAATATGCGTCTCTACAAATGTAACGAACTTCAGCCGCTTTTGTTGTGTGAGTATCAGTGTAATGGTGCAAAGGTTCAGATAATCTGACTATTACAGGGATATTGTACTCAATAACTTTGTAAATGAGCTGTTTGAGTTTACCTGACGGGAATCAAAACCGGATATTTTTCATTGAGTCGCCTGAGGAAAAAGAAAAGAAGGTCGTTTTGCTGGCGTTTTTTGACTTTCATAAATTCATCGTAGAGTTCCGGATCCTGCATTAATATTACCTGGACCGATGCCCGATCAAAATTAAGTACCTTACCGGTCTCAAAATCAAGCAGGTATTGCCTCATCTCCTGTGTTTTGGTTGTTCTGTTATAAGGCCTTGAATAATAGGGGCTGTAATAGCCTGAGTTATAATAATCGGAATAGTAAGGGTCATAGTGCGTATCGATCACGGTTAGATCAGCGATAAAATGGCATACACGGCCAATAATGGGTATCCGGTTAAATTCACCGTTAAATTGGATGTAAATCTTTCCGTTCTGGCAGTATCCCCAGATATTTGCGGTACTGATTTCCTGTTGCGCACCATACTCATCAAAGTACCCGATGGTTTTATTTTTTACCAGATTGGTATAAAAGGTAAAGTTAAAGGGGTCATCATTTGAGATTATCCGGACTGATGGAAGCGGATTATTATCGCGCACCTGGTTGAAATTCAGGTATAATCCTGAAGTGAACTGAAATTCAGGGGTATACTTTATTCGCTTGACGGAGTCGGTTTGTGAGATCCCGCTTGTAAAGCAGAGCAGGCTGAGAACAGCTATGATTGTATAATGCATAATATCAAAATTACTTTTTTTACTTTTATCAACACTCATTTTATGATATGGAAAAGTACAAAATCTATGCCGCAGGCCAGTTTGTCGAAACTTCGGGTACGCTCGAGGTTAGACGGCCTTTTGATAGTAAATTATTGACAATCACAGGCTTGGCAGACTTTGATCTTCTGAATTATGTGATTGATAAGTCCCAAAAGGCTGAAGAAAAAATGAAATCTTTGCCTGCTTATCAGAGAAGCAATATCCTCTCAAAGATTGCCGAAGGGATGGTTGAAAGAAAAAAATTGCTGGCAGAGACTCTTTGCCAGGAGGCCGGGAAGCCGCTCAGGTATGCTTTAGCGGAAGTTGACCGTGCCATCCAGGTATTTAAAATTGCGTCGGAAGAAACAAAACGAATTCCCGGCGAATATTTGTCGATCGACTGGACTCCGGCCGGGGAGGGCAGGGAAGGTTGGGTGAAATATTTCCCGGTTGGACTTATCGGGGCCATATCGCCCTTTAATTTTCCGCTTAATTTATCGGCCCATAAACTGGCTCCGGCAATCGCAACCGGAAATCCAATAATACTTAAACCGGCATCTCAAACCCCGGTAACGGTTCTTGAACTGGCTAAGATAATTCACGAATGCGGTCTGCCTGAAGGGGCACTCTCCATATTACCCATGACCCGTGAAACCGGCAGTCACCTGATAACGGACCCCAGAATCCGGATGATCACTTTTACCGGTTCGCCTGAGGTGGGATGGAAGATGAAGGAGCAGTGCGGGCGCAAAAAAGTGGTTCTGGAGCTGGGCGGCAATGCCGGTGTTCTGGTTACAGAAACTGCTGATATTCAGCTGGCGGTGCAAAAATGTGTCGCCGGTGGGTTTGTTTATTCCGGACAGGTATGCATTCATGTGCAGCGGATATTTGTTGTAGAAAGCCTGTTCCAGGAATTCATCAGCCGTTTTATTGAGACCACAGCCCGGTTGAAAACCGGTGATCCGCTGGATCCATCAACAGACATCTCCTCGATGATTGATGAAGCCAATGCCTGCCGGGTTGAACAATGGATCGGGGAGGCAGTGAATCAGGGAGCTTTTGTTTTGCATGGTGGTAAACGGATTGGTTCCTATTTTGAGCCGACCGTGATTACCGGAACTCAATCGGGAATGAAAGTGTGTGATCTGGAAATATTCGGACCGGTGGTTTGTATTGAAAAGGTGGAAAGTTTTTCCGAAGGGATTTTTAAAATAAATGATTCAGTATATGGTTTACAGGCCGGAGTATTTACCAACCGGATTGATGAAATGAACCTGGCATTTGATAAGCTCGAAGTTGGAGGGGTTATCATCAATGATGTGCCAACTTTCAGGGTTGATCACATGCCTTACGGAGGGGTCAAGGAATCCGGATTTGGACGCGAAGGCATTAAATATGCCATGCTGGATATGCTGGAGCCGCGATTGCTTGTAAAGAGCAAATAGGGAGTTGGAGTGTCGTGGTGCACACCGGGTGGGAAAATGGGTTTGGGTGCAGGTATGATGGAGTTAGTGAATTATGGTAGTGAATATATATCTTTTATAAACCTTTCGTTATGAAGAAACTTTTGTCCTTATCAGTATTAGCTATTTGCCTGATTGATACCGGGTTTGGTCAGGGCACTAAAAAACCAATCGATTTCACACTGTATGACAGCTGGAAAAGTCTTTCATCGCAGCAGATGTCTGACGACGGCAACTGGGTGGCCTGGATCGTTAATCCCCAGATTGGTGATGGACAGCTGTTTATCAGAGGTTGGGAGGACACAGCCGACAAAAAGGTTTTCAACCGGGCAACCCAGCCGAATTTCTCTCCCAATTCTGATTTTCTGGCTTTTAAGATTGTGCCTCAGGCTGATACTGTTCGAAAGGCGAAAATCAACAAAGTAAAAACGGAAAAAATGCCGAAGGATTCGTTGGGTATTTACTTGCTAACCGGAGATAAGCTGATTACTTACCCGAATATCAAATCATTCAAGCTGGCGGAGGAATCCTCATCCTGGATCGTCTTTCAGCCCGAAGATATGAAGGCTGATGCAAAACCGGAAAAGAAGGATTCAACATCAGAAGGAAAGAAGGAAGACAAAAA
>JAPLDV010000345.1 GCA_026391235.1 Bacteroidia bacterium
TTCAGGGTATTGTCATCAAGACCCCAATGATTACCGTCACCTTCTCCAGACAAGACGTACTTGCCGTCTGGGCTAATGGCAACTGAATTAACCTCGTATAAATTTCCCTTGAACGTTCTTATCTCAGCACCGCTGGCTATATCCCAAAGTTTCATGGTACTATCTGAACTACCCGACAATGCGTATTTGCCATCTGGGCTGAAGGCTACGGAATTAACACATGCAGTATGTCCTTTGAATGTTCTTATCTCAGCACCACTTACTATGTCCCAAAGCTTCATGGTATTATCATAACTACCCGACAAGGCATACTTGCCGTCTGGGCTGAAGGACACTGAATAGACCTCCTTATGCCCCCTAAATGTTCTTATTTCGTGGCCACTTGCTATATCCCAAAGCTTAATTGTGGAATCATCACTACCCGACAAGGCATATCTGCCATCCGGACTGAATGTTACAGATTTAACACTTCCTGAATGCCCCAATTGTAAGAATAGCTCTGTTTTTTTTGTTGTACACATTACGGCGGAGGTAGTAATAAAAATAATGCTTGCCACTAATAAAAAAATCCCAAATATTTTAATACATTTCGTCATCATCATACCTCCTTTATAGGTTCTCTGAATTCAGGGAATTCAGGGGACATAACAATTAATTCATCCCATTTTAATTCCGGCGATTTCTTTAGCCAGTTTCTTTTTCTGCTCCAGATTGCCCTTGCGTGAAATCATAATTCGCTGAGCCTGCGGAGAACCTGCGCCATGCATGAGGAAATCTGGAGATACCTTGCAAATATTATCAATATTTTGATTCAAGCTGTAAGCCTGACCCTGCATTGAGTACAACCTTGTACAGATCATTTTTTTAGTCTTTTATGCCAGAAATGTGCTGACACTGTTAACGGATTAATTTTCCCGCCCTTCGTGGACAGTTATTAAATCAATGGATGGGATGATAATTTTTTTCTCAAACTGGATTTTCAAAATCCGATAAAAACACCATACTCTTTCAGAAAACGTTTAATATCTCCGAGTCTGCCACAAATGATCCTAAACAGTTCTTTATCGTCGATGTCCCAGTATATATGCACCAGCCGGTTGCGAAACCGTGTCATTTGAATAAGGGAATTTGTAAACTCCTGATCAAATGCGCCGCGTTCGTTCATCACCTTGAAAGTATCGGCATAATCCTCAGCCGTCCGGAAGCCGTTCTTTGCAATAACGTGATTGCAGACCTTCAATGGCAACTATCAAAGAATACTTTGCACTGCCGATTTTGTGGGCATCGGCCATGAATGCTTCTTCAGACAGGTTCTGCAAATTTTCCAGATTGGCTACGGATGAAATAATCTCCGATGTGATTTTTCTTACCTTGTCTTCGTTAAACTCCACTGCTCAATGTCTCCTTCAGATACATTTTCCGGTAAGGGGCAAAATCAAAATAATTGCTGACCGTCATTTCTTCGAAGTCACATCGGGCATCATCGTTGATGACGGCAAGACGTCTGCCATTTTTAATCACATTATAGCGGAAAGATAAGGGTGCGTTGTTCAATATTCTAACATCAACGGGGTATTGAATCAGTTTGTAAAGTTGAGTTTCCAGATCAAGTTCCATTTTTAAAAGTTCTTCAGGGATTGAATTCATATAAATCGCCACATCGATATCGCGGTATTGTTCCTGAACAACAAACGAACCGTGTATGTAAGCAAATAATACATCAGGATTCTTTTCCAGAAAGTTTTCAATTCGACGCAGAATATCTTCTTTTTGTTCAAAGGTAATTTTAAAATTCTTATCTTCCATCATGTCACGCTTTATCGATCTATCATTAGAAATTCATGTTTTGTCAGTAATATACAATGATTGCACAAACAGTCAAGATTTATTCACACCTCCCGCAACGCCCCTTTATTCTCGTATCTGGAGACGCCTTCCAAATGTTATCAATATCTCGGTTTAAGCGGCAAGTTTAAAACATCATCGTTTATGCAAATTCAGGGGGCACTTAATTCTTTATGCTCCTACATGTCCAATTTTCAATATGGTTCTAATTGCCCGCCAATCAGTCGTCTCATGTGCCGTATGCCAG